>NZ_JAKRNR010000006.1:0-140853 GCF_022346685.1 Sphingomonas sp. ACRSK
GGCGGGTATCGCTCACGTCGTCTGTCGCATCCGTTGCACTGCTGCCAGTTCCTCGGCCAACGGGTTGACCCCGCGCACCTTGTGATAGAGCCAATAGCCGCCGAGCCACACGGTCAGCACGACCGAGAGCATCGCGACCATCAGAAAAACATCGTTGTAGGCCAGGATGTTCGCCTCGCGCGTGACCAGCTGGGCAAGGAGGCTCGTGCCCTGCGCCTGCTGCCGGACGGGATCGCCGATCGCCGACGCATAGGCGCCGCCGAGTTGCCGGATGCGCGACACGACCTGCGGGTCGGTCGTCGTCAGCGCCTGCGTGATCTGGAACGCGTGGAACTTCTCCCGCACGATCTGCAAACTGCCCAGCAGCGACGACCCGACCAGCCCGCCCATCGTCTGCGAGATGCCGAACACGGCGGAAAAGCTGATGATGTGACTCGGCCCGCGGGCGAGCGCGCGGAAGATGCCGATCATGATCATCGGCCCCAGGAAGAACAGCGCGGCAAAGGCGATCAGCGCCTGGCTCAGGTAGAGGTTGGCTGGCCGGGTGAGGTTGGTCGCGTGCGAATCCATCCAGGCGGCGATGCCGATCAGCACCACCGACGCGATCACCGGCAGCCCCAGCTCGTTGGGGGTGAGGGTCGCCAGGCTCACGCAGATGCCGGCGATCGAGGCGAACACCACTACCACGTTCAGCGTGACCAGCTGCTCGTTGCCCATGCCCAGCGCGGTCAGCAGTCCGATGGAGCCGAAATTCTGTTCGGACAGCAGGATGCGCATCGATGCCGCGACGGTCGCGAAGCGCAGGATGTTGCCGTTGCGCATCCAGCGCGTGTTGAGCAGCGGGTTGGCCCGGTTGTGCTCGATCAGCAGTGCGGTCCCGATCAGCGGGATCGCCGCGGCGATCGCATAGCCCAGCCATTCGGTGGTCCACCACTGAATGCGGCCCTGCACCAGCACCGCGCACAGCAGCGCCATGCCCGGCGCGAACAGGGCAAAGGTCAGGAAGTCGATCCGCTCGAAGGCTTGGAACCGCTCGCTGGGGGGCAGCCGCAGCAGGCCGACCGAGGCGAGCGCGGCGAGGGTCAGGCCCAGCTCGAACAGGAACAGGTTCTGGATGTGCCCGTCCAGCAGCAGCAGCGGCGAGATCACCCGCGCCAACGGCAGCGCCACCGTGGAGGAGCCGAAGCCGATGATCATGCCCGACAGGCGCATCGACGCCGGCAGCGATTGCATGATGTACATGAAGCACAGCGTCGTGAGCGCGCTTCCGACCAGGCCGGCCGCCCCGCGGACGATCAGCTGCGTCACATAGCCGTGGACGAACAGCTGGAAGACGTTGAGGCACAGGAACGCGATCAGGAACACGCGGGTGAAGCGTTGCAGGCCGAACTGCTGGCGGAACTTGATCAGCAGCATGCCCATGCACACGCTGGTCATTGCGTTGATCGCGGTCAGCCAGCCCCCCTGCACGGGCGTCAGGCCGAGCGAACCCTGGATCTGGGGCAGGTTGGCGGTGAGCAGCCCGTTGTTCAGGCCGCCCGTGATCCCAAGCAACGTGCCCACTGCGAAATAGGCGTAGCGGCGGCCGAGCGGATGCTCGGGCGTCGCCGGCGAACCCGGAAGCAGCGGCCGCTCGTGCGGCTTGAATTCATAGGCGGTGGCGACGGCTCGACTCCGCTCAAGGACGACGGCTGGGAGACGATCAACTTTTCGCGCGGGAAGTCGTTCCGTTGCGGAGATGAAACGGCCCGCCGGCGCGGAACCTTGCCGATCCTCGCGCGTCGCACCGACAGGCGCGGGCAGACCCCCTTTTCGAGGCCGGGCGCCGCGCCGGCAGGAGACAGACATGGCGGAAGAAAATCCCGGTAACAGCACCTCCGAACCCGCAGGCGACGGTGCCGCAACCACGGGAGCAGGGATCGGCGGCGCGGACAATGCCTTCGGCGGCGACGGCATGCCGGGCGGATCGGGCGACGCGGCCGGCGGCATGGCCGAGGGGCTGCGTGCCGCGGGCGAGCGCATGCGCGCGGCCGGCGGGCAGATCGCCGGCCAGGGCAGCGAGCTCGGCCTCAGGATGCTCGACCAGGCCGAGACCAACACCCGCGAAGCCTTTCGGATGATGCGCGCCGCCGCCCAGGCCCACGACATGACCGAGGTGATGCGCCTGCAAAGCGAATATCTGCGCGAACAGAGCACGCGCTCGGTCGCCCAGGCTCGCGAAATCGGCGAACTCATCGCAAGCTTCGGCCGCGCCACCATCGGCCAGATGACCGGCAAGTCCTGACCTGTTCGGCCGGCCGCAGGCGGCCGGCCAAGCGACAGGTGCAACCGCCTCCGTCTCCCGCTAGGAACGGCGGAATGAGACGGAGACGGGGATGTTGAGACGAGGCGTACTCGCTGCGCTCGCGCTGCTGGGTCTAGCGGGCGCCTCCGCCCCGCTTGCCGCACAGCCGCGGCCGCCGCTGGTGCTCGCCGCGGCGAGCCTGCAGGAGTCGATGAACGCGGCGGCCGACGCCTGGGCGCGCCGCGGCCATCCCCGGCCGCGGCTGTCGTTCGCCGCGAGTTCAGCGCTCGCCCGGCAGGCCGCCTCCGGCGCGCCCGCCGACCTGTTCGTGTCGGCCGATCGCGATTGGATGGACGATCTCCAGCGGCGCGGGCTCGTCGTGCCCGGCACCCGCACCGATCTTCTCGGCAACCGTCTGGTGCTGATCGCGCCGGAAGACAGCAGCGTTCGCGTCGCATTGCGGCCCGGAGTGGATCTGCGCCCCGCGCTTGGGCCTCGCGGCCGCCTCGCCATGGCCAATCCCGACGCGGTGCCGGCGGGCAAATACGGCAAGGCGGCGCTCGAAAAGCTCGGCGGCTGGCAGCAGGTCGCGCCGCTGGTGGTGCGGGGCGAAAGCGTGCGCGCGGCCCTCGCGCTGGTGGAGCGCGGCGTGGCCCCGCTCGGCATCGTCTACGCGACCGACGCGCGCGCCTCTGCAAAGGTGCGGATCGCCGGGGTGTTTCCCGCCGGCAGCTACCCGCCGATCGTCTATCCCGCCGCGCGCCTGAAGAACGGGACCAGCACGGATGCGGAGGCGTTCCGCCGCTTCCTGAACAGCCGCGAGGGCAAGGCGATCTTCGCCCGCTTCGGCTTCTCGACGCGCTGAGCGGTGGAACTGTCGCCCGAGGAGTGGACCGTCGTCTGGCTGTCGCTGCGCGTCGGCGGGGTGGCGGTGGCAGCGGCGCTGCCGGCCGCCTTCGCGCTCGCCTGGCTGCTCGCCCGCGGCCGCTTCCCCGGACGGGTGCTGCTCGACGGCATCGTCCACTTGCCGCTGGTGCTGCCGCCGGTGGTGACGGGCTGGCTGCTGCTGCTCGCCTTCGCGCCCACAGGCCCGGTCGGAGCGCTTCTCGAACGCTGGACCGGTGAGACCGTGCTGTTCCGCTGGACCGGGGCTGCGATCGCGGCGGCGGTGATGGCGCTGCCGCTGATGGTGCGGGCAATGCGCCTCTCGATCGAGGCCGTCGACCGCCGCCTGGAATCCGCCGCGCGCACGCTCGGGGCAGGGCGGGCGCGCGTGTTTGCGACGATCACGCTGCCGCTGAGCCTTCCCGGTGTGCTCGCAGGCGCCGTGCTCGGCTTCGCGCGTGCGCTCGGTGAGTTCGGCGCGACCATCACCTTCGTCTCCAATGTGCCGGGCGAGACCCAGACGCTGCCGCTCGCCATCTACGATGCCCTCCAGGTGCCGGGGCGCGAACCGGCGGTGCTGCGGCTCGCCATCCTCTCGGTCGCGCTCGCCCTGGCCGCGCTCGTCGTCTCCGAGGTGCTGACCCGCCGCTCCGGGCGGAGGCTGCATGTCCTTTGACGTCGATGTCGTGCTCCGCCGCGGGGACCGCCGCTTCGCGTGCCGGATTGCGCCGGCGCCCGGGCTGACGGTGCTGTTCGGCCCCTCGGGAGCCGGCAAGACCACGGTGCTGAACATGGTCGCCGGCCTGGTCCGCCCCGATCGCGGCCATGTCCGCGTGCGCGATCGCACGCTGTTCGACTCCACTACGGGCATCGACGTGCCCGTCGCCCGGCGCCAGGCGGGCTATGTCTTCCAGGAGGCGCGGCTGTTCCCGCACCTGCGGGTGCATAGCAACCTGCGCTACGGCGCCCGCCGCGCGGCCCGGGAGGGGGCGCTGATCGGCTTCGACGAGACGGTGGCGCTGCTGGAGCTCGAACCCCTGCTCGATCGCTGGCCCCGAACGCTCTCTGGCGGGGAGGCGCGCCGCGTCGCGATCGGCCGAGCGCTGCTGTCGGGCGCGCGCTTCCTGCTGCTGGACGAACCCATGTCCTCGCTCGACCGCAGCCGGCGCGAGGAGGTGATGCGCACCATCGAGCGGCTGCGCGACGAACTCGCGCTCCCCATGCTGATGGTCACCCACGATCCCGGAGAGGTCGAACGCCTCGCCGGGACGGTCGTGGAGATGTAGGCCTTATCCTACCCCGGCGTGCTGCTTACCCCCGGTAGCGCAACCCCACCCACAGCGTCCGCGGCGACGCCCGCTCGACCACATCGGCGCCGCTGATGCCGGTTTCCACCCGCTCGTTGAGCAGGTTCTCGCCCCGCAGCTCCACCGAGAAGCCGGCGCGGATCGGTGCCGCGAAGAAGGCGTCGACCGTGGTCGCGGGCGCCAGCGCCTCCTGATTGGCATCGTCCTCAAACTGGCGGGCGGCGTGGCGCAGCGTCAGGGCGGCGCCCCAGCCGCCCTGACGCCAGTCCACGGTCGCCGAAACCAGGTCGCGCGGCGTCTGGGCCGGCCGCAGCCCGTCGAGTGCCGCGGCGCTGCCCGACGCCTCCACCCGCGGATCGGTGTGCGACCAGGACACGCGCGCGCCGACCGGCCCCGGCCGGTAGCTGGCATCCAGCTCGAACCCCTTCGACTCGATCGCGTCGAGGTTGCGCCGTACACGATAGACGCCCGCCGCCGACACGAAGCCCACGCCCGGGAAGTTGCCCGGTCCGCGGCCCTCCGTCACATTGGCGATCGCATCCTCAAGCCGGTTCCAGAAGAAGGTGCCCGACAGCTGCATGCCCGGCAGCGGGGTGAGGGTGACGCCGCCTTCGGCCCCGGTCAGCTGCTCCGGGGCCAGGTCTGGATTGGCCGCGGTGGCGTCCGGTCCCACCCGGAACGGCCGATAGAGTTCGTTGAGCGTCGGCAGCCGCCACCCGCGATAGGCCGCGGCCCGCAAGGCGATCGCATCGCTCGCCTGCCACGCGATCCCCGCACGGCCGGTCGCCTCGCTGCCGTCGCGGTCGGCAAAGCGCGTGTCGGTCAGCGCCGCGCCCCCGCTGAGCGCACGCTCGTCGAGATGCCCGTCCTCGATCCGCCACCAGTCGACACGCCCGCCCAGCGACAGCGTCAGGTCGCCCAGCTGCGCCGATCCGTCCGCAAACAGGCCCAGCGTCTGCGTCCGCCCGCCGGTCTCCCGGCGGCGCGTCGGGCTGCCCGCGACAAAGGTGTAGCGTTCCTGCGTGCGCCCCTCGAGCGCCCGCACGTCGCCACCCAACCGCAGCGAGATGCCCTTGCCGACCGGCGGCGCCACTTCGAACCGCGCGCCGATGCCGGTGGCCGGCACGTTATACTGGTCCAGCGACTGGGTGGCGGTGGTGCGGGTCGCGTCGACGCTCGCAAAGCTGCTCGCAAACGCCCGCGTCTGGACATAGCCCAGCGCCGACCAGCCCCAGCGGCCGCGCCCGACCAGCCGCACGCTCGCGTCCGCGCCCTCGCTGCTGTTGTCGGTGAAGGCGGTGCCGCGCTCGCGCCGGTCGGTGAAGGCGCTGACGTTGACCTGCACTTCCGTCTCCGGCGCGAGCGCGATGCCCGCCCGGATCGCGCCCGACGCCTGCTCATAGGGGGCTGCGCGATCGGCGGGGCCGCGGTCTTCCGCCACGGTCGGCACGAAGCCGTCGCCGCGGGCATAGGCGCCCGACACGGTCGCAAAGCCGCTGCCGCGCACCAGCGTTGCCGATCCGTTGGCCTCCACCGAGTCGCGGCTGCCATAGGCGATGCTGCCGGTGAGCGGCGACAGCTGGTCCGGCGTCGCGCTCTCCAGCTCGACCGTGCCGGCGAGCGCGCCCGACCCCCAGAAGCCGCTGCCGCCGCCGCGGGTCACGCGGATGCGGCCCAGCCGCTCGGTCGCATAGGCGGGGAAGGCGACCCAGCCGCCGAACGGGTCCGCCTGCGGCACGCCGTCCAGGATCAGCAGCGCGCGGCTCGACGCATTGCCGCCGATGCCGCGCAGCGACAGCCCCTGCGCGGTCGGATGCGCCGAGCGCGAGTCGGCGCGGCGGAACTGCTGCAGGCCGGCCGCATCGGCGAGCAGAGTCTCGAGCCGGTGGCTCGCTTCCGACAGGATACGCTCGCGGTCGATCTCGACCACTGCCACCGTCGCTTCGGCGGGTGTTTCCAGCCCGCGGCCGGTGACCACCACTTCGTTCGCGGGCGGCGTTGCCTCCTGCGCCACGGCGGCGGCAGGAGCGCACACCGCGAGCGCGGCGATGGAATGCGACAGCTTCATGGTGGAAATCCCCTTGTGTCCGGCCCGCGCCCTATTGCCTTCGGGCGCCAAGCTGAACCGAAAAGCGCGGGCATCCAGCGAATGCGGGTTGGCCTGCCCGTAGCATCGCTTGCTTGTGCCCGCGGCGGCTTGCACCCATGTAGCCGTCATGCACACCGCTCCCAACTCGCTCGCCCTGATCGGCAACACTCCGCTCGTCCTGTTGAAAGGTCCAAGCGAGGCTGCGGGCGCGGAAATCTACGGCAAATGCGAGTTCGCCAACCCCGGCGCCTCGGTGAAGGACCGCGCGGCGCTTTCGATCATCGAGGATGCCGAGGCGCGCGGCCTGATCGCGCCCGGCGGCACCATCGTCGAGGGGACGGCCGGCAACACCGGCATCGGCCTGGCGCTGGTCGCCAACGCCAAGGGCTATCGCACCATCATCGTGATGCCGGAGACGCAGAGTCGGGAGAAAATGGACACGCTGCGCGCGCTCGGTGCCGAGCTCGTGCTGGTGCCGGCGGCGCCCTATTCCAACCCCGGCCATTTCGTGCACACCTCGCGCCGCATCGCCGAGGAGACGCCGAACGCGATCTGGGCCAACCAGTTCGACAACATCGCCAACCGTCGCGCGCACATCACCGGCACCGCGCCCGAGATCTGGGACCAGATGGACGGCCGCATCGACGGCTTCACCTGTGCGGCGGGGACGGGCGGCACGCTCGCGGGTGTCGGCCTGGCGCTCAAGGAGCGGGACCCGAACATCACCATCGCGCTCAGCGATCCGCACGGCGCCGCGCTCTATGAATATTATGCCTGCGGCGAGCTGAAGTCCGAAGGGTCCTCGGTCGCGGAAGGAATCGGCCAGGGGCGCATCACCGCCAATCTGGAGGGGGCGCCGATCGACACCCAGTTCCGCATCTCCGATGCCGAGGGCTATGAATGGGTCCGCCGCCTCCTGGACGAGGAGGGGATCTGCCTCGGCCTGTCGTCGGGCATCAACGTCGCCGGGGCCGTGCGCCTGGCGCGGCAGCTCGGGGCCGGCAGCCGGGTCGCGACCATCCTGTGCGACACGGGCTTTCGCTATCTCTCCACCCTCTACAACCCCGAATGGCTGGCGGCGAAGGGCCTCGCACCGCGACGCGAAGCGGCGGCAGCCTGACGCCGCGGTCGACAGTGGCGGACGATTCGACTAGTTCTCCTTCACGCATGCCGAATGCCAATGAACAGCTGAGCGCGATGCAGCGTGTGCGGGTCGGAATGACCGGTCTCGCCGTCGTGCTCATCCTCATCCTGCTGGCGAGTGCGCTGGTCAGTTCCGCGCGCAACGATGCGCCGGTGGTGGCGGTCGGCGCGCCCAACGTGGAGACGGTCGCCAACATGACCGGCACCGACAAGGGCGTGAGCACCGCCGATGCCGGCCGCGAGCCGCTCGCTGAGCTCGGCATCGCGCCCGCCGCCACCAACAGCATTGCGCCGCCTGCCAAGCTCGCGCCGATGGAGCCGCCGGCTTCGATTCCCCAATAGGGGCGATTTCCACCCGCTGACGGACGAGCCCGTGCAACGCCATTCGGCGTGCGCGCTGGCACGCCTGTGGCTGCGACCGGGTGGCGTTTCCCATTCTCTCCCACTGCCATTCGCCCGCTTCCGCCTCCGCGGCCTGGGGGTGCGTTCTTGCGCGTGGCGGTGAATCCCGGACCAGCCGGGAAAAAGTGGCGGTAAATCCCACTCTCACCCAGGTTAGCCCATTGTGGGCCAAAGATGGATTTGATACGAATGTGTCAACGAGGGGGCAGCACCTCCGCCGCGAAGCCGAAGCGCGACTGGCCGGCGCCAGCATCGTGAGGACAGCGGGGAAGGCGACGCTGCGCGACCGATTGGGGCAGCGTGTCAGACCGAGAACTCTATCTGAGCTACGGGCTGCAAGCAGTTGACGCCAAAGGGCGAGTCGCTGTTCCCGCAAAGCTGCGCGCCGCACTGGAGCGTAACGCGGACGCCCGCGATCTGCTGATCGCGCGCGATTCCCAGCACGGCTGCCTCGTCGGGTTCGACGTCAACTGGCCCCGCATCCTGCACGCGCGCATCGATCCGCGCGAACTGGCGGTCGAGGACAGCGGGGAGGCGGTGGACTACAACCTGGCGGGCAATGCATTCGGCAACCTGGAATCGGCGCCGTTCGACAGCGCCGGCCGGTTCGTGCTGCCGACCTTCTTCCGCCGCCGTGCCAAGATCGAGAAGTGGGCCTTCTTCCACGGCCGCGGCAACACCTTCAACATCTGGAACCCGGAAGCGCTGCTCGCCGACGAGAGCATCGCCGAGGAGACGCGCGAGCTCGTCGAGTTCTGCATGGAAGAGAAGGGGCTGCGATGAGCGACGCGCCTCACATCCCCGTGCTGCTGGACGAGGTGCTCGACGGCCTCGCGATTGAGGCCGGCGAAGTGCATGTCGACGCCACCTTCGGTGCCGGCGGCTATACGCGTGCCATGCTCGGCCGGGGCGCGCGGGTGATCGCGTTCGATCGCGATCCCGATGCGGTGGCCAATGCCGCGCCGACCCTTGCCGAGGCGGGTGAGCGGCTGACCCTGGTCGAGGCGCCCTTCTCCTCGATGGCCTCGGCGCTGGCGGATCTGGGTGTGGTGCCCGTCGACGGCGTGACGATGGACATCGGCGTGTCCTCCATGCAGCTCGACCAGGCGGAGCGCGGCTTCTCCTTCCAGGCGGACGGGCCGCTCGACATGCGGATGAGCCAGTCGGGGCCGACCGCGGCCGACTTCGTCAACACCGCCGACGAGGCGGAGATCGCCGACGTGCTCTACCATTATGGTGAGGAGCCCCGCTCGCGCCGGGTGGCGCGCGCGATCGTCGAGGCGCGTCCGATCACCCGCACGGCCGAGCTGGCGTCGATCGTACGCCGCGCGCTCGGCCACAAGCCGCACGAGAAGAAGGATCCGGCGACCCGCACCTTCCAGGCGCTGCGCATCCACCT
Source organism: Sphingomonas sp. ACRSK (assembly GCF_022346685.1). Lineage (NCBI taxonomy): Bacteria > Pseudomonadati > Pseudomonadota > Alphaproteobacteria > Sphingomonadales > Sphingomonadaceae > Sphingomonas > Sphingomonas sp. ACRSK. The sequence continues at coordinate 9,510 of NZ_JAKRNR010000006.1, forward strand.
GAACGCCGAGCTCGACGAGCTGGAGCGCGGGCTGGAAGCGGCCGAGCGCGTGCTGAAGCCCGGCGGGCGGCTGGCGGTGGTGACCTTCCACAGCCTGGAGGACCGCATCGTCAAGCGCTTCCTCCGGGAGCGCAGCGGCAGCACGCCTTCGGGATCGCGGCACATGCCCGCCCAGGCGGCAGGCCGCGCGCCCAGCTTCGAATCTCCCGCCAAACCGGTCCGCGCCGGCGAGGCGGAGCTCGCGCGCAACCCGCGCGCACGATCGGCAACATTGCGAACCGCCCGGCGTACGGCCGCCGCGGCATGGACAGAGGCAGGAGTGAAGTAATGGCAGCGTTCGGGTTCAAGACACTCGGCTGGTGCCTGTGCGTCGCGGTGGTCGCGCCCGCCTTCTACCTCGTCACCTCGCAGGTGGCCGCCGAGCGCAGCCGCGTCGAATCGGTCGAGCGCGCGATCGTGAAGGCGCGCAACGACATCCGCGTGCTGGAGACCGAGTTCGACACCCGCGCGAACCTCGCCCAGCTGGAGCGCTGGAACGGTGACGTCCTCTCGCTGGCCGCTCCGCGTGCCGAGCAGTTCGTGGGCGGCGAGGCGATGCTGGCGCAACTGCCCGGCCGCACGCCCGGCGACGATGTCCAGTTCGCCTCCTATGTGGTGCCCAGCGCCGGGGTGGTGCTGACCGCCGCGACCATGGCGCAGGCGGAGGCGGACGCCGCAGCAGCCAAGGCCGCAGCCGAAGCGGTGACCACCCGCGCGCCGGTCGCCACCGCAAGCGTGTCCTTGGCCAAGCCCGCCGCCGCCGCAGCGCCCGTCGCGGTCGCTCGGGCGCAGCCGGCGCCGCGCAAGGCTGCCGCCGCACCCGTCGCCGTCGCAAGCGCGGCGCCCGCAGTGCGCAAGCCTGCCGCCGCGCCGGTCCGCACCGCCGGCCTGGTGACCGCCGCACCCAGCCGCCCGGCCGAGCGCAAGGCACAGGCCGTGGCGATGCTCGATCAGACGCTGCTCAGCGACCGCACCTTGCGCGATCTCGCCCGCGGCGCCCGGCAGGAGGCGGTGAAGAACCGGTGATCGTCGTCGTCGCGCCCCCGATGACTCAGCGCCAGGGTGATGGCGGCCGGCATTCGCTGGTCGCCATCGCGCATGTGCGGCTGATGATCGTGCTGCTGCTGTTCGCGGCGGGCGTGGCAATGGTGCTGCTTCGGCTGGCGACGCTCGCCATCTCGACCTCGCCCGCTTCCTCGCGGGATGCGGCGGCGGCGCTGGTGCCGCTGCGCGCCGACCTCGTCGACCGCAACGGCGCGCCGCTTGCCCGCACCATCGATGCCTGGTCGATCGCGGTGCGACCGAACAAGGTGATCGGCGACAAGGCGCTGCTCGCCGAGCAACTCGCGGCGGTCCTTCCCGAGCACGACGCCGGCTATTACCGCCGCATCCTGCAGGGGGAGGCCACCTTCCGCTATCTCCGCCGCCGCGCGCTGCCGGAGCTGGTGGGGCAGGTGAACGCGCTGGGCGAGCCCGGCATCGTCTTCGCGCGCGAGCCGGAGCGGCTGTATCCGCAGTCGACGCTCGCCGCCCATGCGCTCGGCTATCTCGACATGGACGGCCGCGGCATGCGCGGCATGGAGCGCTACCTCGACACCCGGCTGACCGACCCGGCAGAGCGCGGCCAGCCGGTCGCGCTGTCGCTCGACGTGCGCGTCCAGGCCGCGCTGGAGAGCGAGCTCAGCCAGGCGATGGCGCGCTTCCAGGCGGTCGGTGCCGCCGGCGTCATCCTCGACGTCGATTCGGGGGAGGTGATGGCGATGACCTCGCTTCCCACCTTCAATCCCAACAAGGTGACGAGCGGCGGGTCCGAGCTCAACATCCCGACCCAGGGCGTCTACGAGCTCGGCTCGACCTTCAAGCCGCTCACGGTCGCCGCCGCGATCGAGACCGGCGTCGTCAGTTCGATGAGCAAGCGCTACGACGCGACCCAGCCGCTGCCGATCGGTCGCTTCCGCATTCACGACGACCACGCCGAGCGCCGCTGGCTCAACATTCCCGAGACGCTGGTCCACTCGTCCAACATCGCCACGGCGCGCATCGCCGACGAGATGGGCGAGGCGCGGATGCGCACGCTCTTCCGCAGCCTGGGCTTCGACACGCCTCCCAGCATCGAGATCGAGAAGGCGCGCCCGATCTGGCCGACCTTCTGGGCACGGACCACGACCATGACCTCCGCCTATGGCCATGGCATCGCGGTGACGCCGCTCCACCTCGCGACCGCCTACGCGACCATGGTCAACGGCGGCATCTGGCGCCCGGCGACGCTGTTGAAGCGTGAACCGGGCACGGTTCCGAAGGGCCGGCGCGTGTTCAGCCAGGCGACCAGCGACCGCATGCGCCAGCTGCTGCGCCTGGTCGTGCAGGAAGGCACCGGCCGCCGCGGCGAGGCTCCCGGCTTCCGCGTCGGCGCCAAGACCGGCACGGCCGAGCGCGTGTCGGGCGGCGGCTATTCCAAGAAGGTCAACGTCTCGACCTTCGCGGCGGCTTTCCCGATGGACCACCCGCGCTATGTGGTGATCGCGATGCTCGACTCGCCCAAGGGAACCAAGGAAACCTACGGCTTCACCAGCGCCGCCTGGACGGCCGCGCCGGTGGCGTCGCGGGTGATCAGCCGCACGGGGCCGCTGCTGGGCGTGATCCCGGATGCGCGGGCCGACGTCGACACGAGCGAATTGCGCGGGCTGCTGTGGCATCCCGCTGGCCAGGAAAAGAGCGCGGGACCGGAATGAAGTTGGGAACTCTCCTCGGCACCGAAGGCGGTCCGACCGTCACCGGCTTTGCCATCGACCATCGCAAGGTGGCCCCGGGCACGATCTTCGGCGCGTTCGAGGGTGCGACCGTCAACGGCGAGGATTTCATCCCCGCAGCCGTAGCCGCCGGCGCCATCGCCGTCGTTGCTCGGCCAGAGGCGGTAGTCCAGGGCGCAGTCCACATCGCCGACCGCAACCCGCGCGAGCGCTTCGCCCGTCTGGCGGCGGCGTTCTTCGCGCCGTTCCCGGAAACCGCGGTCGCGGTGACCGGCACCAACGGCAAGACCTCGACGGTCGAGCTCACCCGCCAGCTCTGGCGCATGCAGGGGCATCACGCCGCCTCAATCGGGACGCTGGGCGTCACCACCGCCGACGATCGCGTCTCGACCGGCCTGACGACTCCCGACGTGGTGACATTCCTTTCCAACGTCGCCGGCCTCGCCCGCGAGGGCGTGACCCACGTCGCGTTCGAGGCATCGAGCCACGGCCTGTCGCAGTACCGCACCGAAGGCCTGCCGGTCCGCGCCGCCGCCTTCACCAACCTCAGCCGCGATCACCTCGATTATCACGGCGACATGGCGACCTATTTCACCGCCAAGCTGCGCCTCTTCTCCGAAGTGCTCGACCCGGACGGCACGGCCGTCGTGTGGGTGGACGATCCCCACGCTGATCGCGTGATCGACCTTGCCCGCATGCGCGGCAACCGGCTGCTCACGGTCGGCGAGCATGGCGAGACGCTGCGCCTCGCCGGCCGCGACCCCACCTTGCTGGGTCAGACGCTCATGATCGAGGCGGAAGGAGAGACCCACAAGGTCAACCTGCCGCTGATCGGCGCCTATCAGGCTGCCAACGCGCTCACCGCCGCCGGGCTGGTGCTGGCGACCGGCGGCGATCTCAAGGCGACGCTCGCGGGCCTCTCCCGGCTACAGCCGGTGCGTGGCCGGCTGGAGCGCGCGGTCATCACCCGCAGCGGCGCGCCGGTGTACGTCGACTATGCGCACACGCCGGATGCGCTCGAGGCGGCGATCGCCGCGCTGAAGCCCCATGCCGCCGGCCGCCTGATCGTGGTGTTCGGCGCCGGTGGCGACCGTGACACCGGCAAGCGCAAGCCGATGGGTGCGGCAGCCGCCGCCGGGGCCGACCTGGTCATCGTCACCGACGACAATCCTCGCAGCGAGGATCCGGCCGCCATCCGGGCGCAGGTGCTCGAAGGGGCGCCGGACGCCCGCGAGATCGGCGGCCGCCGCGACGCGATCGCCGCCGCCATCGCGGAAGCCGGACCCGAGGACATCGTGCTGCTCGCCGGCAAGGGGCACGAACAGGGGCAGATCGTCGGAGATTTGGTGCTGCCGTTCGACGACGTCGCGGTGGCACGGGAGTGTGCGGGGACGGCATGACACCCTTGTGGACCTCGGCCGAGATCGCGGCTGCCACCGGCGGCACCGCCTCGGCCGAATTCGCGGTCGGCGGCGTCACCTTCGACTCGCGGGAGGTGGCGCCCGGAGACCTGTTCGTCGCGCTGAGCGGCGAGGCGACCGACGGCCACCGCTTCCTTGACGGGGCCTTCACCCGCGGCGCCGCCGGCGCGCTGGTGTCGGCCGACACGCCGCATCCGAGCGTGCGGGTGGAGGACACCACGGCCGGGCTCGAGGCGCTCGCCCGTGCCGCCCGCGCCCGCACGGACGCGACGGTGATCGGCGTCACCGGCTCGGTCGGCAAGACCGGCACCAAGGAGGCGCTGTTCGCAGCGCTCGACCGCGGCGCGCCGGGCGCCGCACACCGCTCGGTCAAGAGCTACAACAACCACACCGGCGTGCCGCTGAGCCTCGCGCGCATGCCGGCCGCCACCCGCTTCGGCGTGTTCGAAATGGGCATGAACCACGCGGGCGAACTGGCGGCGCTCACCCGCATCGTGCGCCCGCACATCGCGGTCGTCACCACCATCGCCCCGGCGCACACCGCCTTCTTCGCCTCCGAAGCCGCCATCGCCGACGCCAAGGGGGAGATCTTCCAGGGTCTGGAGCCCGGCGGCACCGCCATCATCCCATTCGATAGTCCCCACCGGGATCGCCTGATCGCCGCGGCCCGCCCGCATGCCGGCCGGATCGTCACCTTCGGTCTCGGCGAGGGAGCGGACGTGCGTGCGGTCGAGCATGTCGCGATCGGCACCGGCGGCACCTTCGTCATCGCGCAACTCGGCGCTCGCGAGCTGAGCTTCACCCTCGCGCCTCCGGGCGTGCACTGGGTGGCCAACGCAATGGCCGTGCTCGCGGCTGTCCATGCGGCCGGCGGCGACCTCGCCCAGGCAGGCCTCGCGCTCGCCGACCTGCCGGGCCTTCCCGGCCGCGGCGCACGCACGGAGATCGCGATCGGCGAGGGCAGTGCGCTGCTGATCGACGAGAGCTACAACGCCAATCCCGCCTCGATGCGTGCGACGCTCAAGGTGCTGGCCGAGGAGCCGGGCCGCAAGCTCGCGGTGCTCGGCGAAATGCGCGAATTGGGGGAGGCGAGCGACCGCTTCCACGCCGAGCTGGCGGGCCCGCTCGGCGAAGCGGGGGTTTCGCACGCCATATTGGTGGGCGCGGGCATGAAGGCCCTTGCCGAAGCCCTTGAGGGCACGGTCGATTTCGTCCATGTGCCCGACGCCGCTGCCGCGCAGGACCGCCTTTTGGCGCTGCTTGCGCCGGGCGACGCGGTTCTCGTCAAGGGCTCGAATGGGGTGGGGCTGGCAGCCGTGGTCGCGGCGCTGGCGGAAAGAGGCTGATGCTGTATCTGATCGCCGAGACGCTGGGCTTTCCGGGCGTCCTCAACCTCGTCCGCTATCTGAGCTTCCGCAGCGGCGGTGCCGTCGCGACGGCGCTGTTCCTTGGCCTCATCATCGGCCCCTGGTTCATCGGCTGGCTGCGCGTTCGCCAGGGCAAGGGGCAGCCGATCCGCACGGACGGGCCGCAGACCCATCTCGCCAAGGTCGGCACGCCCACCATGGGCGGCCTGATGATCCTGACCTCGATGACGCTGTCCATCCTGCTGTGGATGGACCTGCGCAACCCGTTCGTCTGGGCCTGCCTGTTCGTGACGCTGGGCTTTGCGGCGATCGGCTTCCTCGACGACTATGACAAGGTCCGCAAGGCGAGCACCGCCGGCGTGCCGGGTCGCGTCCGCCTGCTGCTGGAATTCGTGATCGCCGGCATCGCAAGCTGGCTGATCATCCGGGAGACGGGCACTCAGCTCTACGTGCCCTTCTTCTCCAACGTCGCGATCGACCTCGGGCCGTTCTACGTCGTCTTCGCCGCCTTCACGATCGTGTCGTTCGGCAATGCCGTGAACCTGACCGACGGTCTGGATGGCCTTGCGACCATGCCGGTCATCATCGCCTCGGTCGCGTTCATGGTCATCGCCTATCTGGCGGGCAACGCGAAGTTCGCCGGCTATCTCGGCATTCCCTATGTCGCAGGCGCGGGCGACCTCGCGATCCTCTGCGGCGCGATCGCGGGGGCGGGGCTCGCCTTCCTCTGGTTCAACGCGCCGCCGGCGGCCGTGTTCATGGGCGATACCGGCAGCCTGGCGCTCGGCGGCGCGCTCGGCGCGATCGCGGTGACCGCGCACCACGAAATCGTGCTCGGCATTATCGGCGGCCTGTTCGTGGTGGAGGCGCTCAGCGTCATCATCCAGGTGTTCTTCTACAAGCGCACCGGAAAGCGGGTGTTCAAGATGGCCCCGATCCACCATCATTTCGAACAGCTCGGCTGGGCGGAGGCGACGGTGGTGATCCGCTTCTGGATTGTGGCACTCGTGCTGGCATTGGCCGGCCTGTCGACGTTGAAGCTGCGATGATCGTCGCGGGCGGCTGGTCCGGCAGGCGCTATGCGGTGCTGGGGCTTGCACGCTCCGGCATCGCCACGGTCGACGCGCTGCTTGCAGGCGGCGCGAGCGTCACCGCCTGGGACAGCGATCCCGCACGCCGTGACGCCGTGAGTGGCGCCACGCTTGCCGACCCGCTGGAGATCGACCTCGCGCGCTTCGACGGCGTGATCGTGTCGCCGGGCGTGCCGCTCAACAGCCATCCGATCGCCGCCAAGGCAGCCGCCGCGGGTGTGCCGGTCCTCGGCGACATCGAGCTGTTCGCACAAGCTCGCGCCGACCTGCCGCCGCACCGCGTCGTCGGCATCACCGGCACCAACGGCAAGTCGACCACGACCGCGCTGATCCACCACATCCTCCAGACGGCGGGCGTCCCGACCCTGATGGGCGGCAACATCGGCCTGCCGATCTTGGAGCAGCAGCCGCTTGCCGCCGGCGGCGTCTATGTGCTCGAATTGTCGAGCTACCAGATCGATCTTACCACCACGCTCGATTGCGACGTGGCGGTGCTGCTCAACATCACGCCGGATCACCTCGACCGCTACGACGGCTTCGACGCCTATGCCGCGTCCAAGGCGCGGCTGTTCGCGATGCAGTCCGCTGGCCATGCCGCGATCATCGGCATCGGCGACACGCCCTCGGCGCTCATCGCCCGCCAGGTCGCGCAAGCGGGCCGCAGCGCCGACCTGACCAAGATCGCCCCCGGGGTCTGCATGGACCAGTCGCGCTGGCCGTCGCTGCAGGGGCCGCACAACGCCCAGAACGCGCTCGCCGCCATCGCCGCGTGCGAGGCGCTGGGCGTCGACAATGCCGCCATCGACGCCGGCCTCGCGAGCTTTTCCGGCCTGCCGCACCGCATGCAGCGGGTGGGGGAGGTGAACGGCGTCGCCTTCATCGACGACAGCAAGGCGACGAACCCCGAGTCCGTCGCGCCCGCGCTCGCCGCCTTCCCGCGCATCCACTGGATCCTGGGTGGCAAGCCCAAGGGCGACGATCTCGACGCCTGCCGCCCCGGCTTCGGCCATGTCGTGCGCGCCTACACGATCGGTGAGGCGGGGCCCCGCTTCGCCGAAGTGCTGGCCCCCGACATGCCGGTGGAGGAAGCGGGCACGCTGGACGCAGCCGTCCGCGCCGCCGCCGCCCGTGCGAAGCCGGGTGAGGTGGTGCTCTTGTCGCCGGCCTGCGCCTCGTTCGATCAGTTCAGCGACTATGCCGAGCGTGGGCGCGCCTTTGCGCGCGCGGTGGAGGACCTGCGATGACCGATGTTGCGCGCGCCGCTTCTCTCCGTGCCGATCCCCTGCGCGAGCGCGTCCAGCGCCATGTCGGCCGCGGCGCCCGCTCGCCGATCGGCCTGTGGTTCCGCGACATCGACCGGGTGCTGCTGCTGATCGCGATGCTGCTGGTCGCGCTCGGGCTGGTCGCCGTCGCCGCCGCCAGCCCCGCTACCGCGGTGCGCTATTCCAGCGGCGCGGTGAAGATCCCGGCGATGGCCTATTTCTGGCGCCAGGCGCTGTGGGTGGTGCTGTCCTTCCCAGTGATGATCGGGGTTTCGATGCTGCCCGCGACGGCGGCACGGCGCTTTGCGCTGGGCGGGGCCGCCGTGTTCCTGGTGCTGCTGATGGCGACGCCGCTGATCGGGGTCGAGATCAACGGCGCCCGGCGCTGGATCGGGGTCGGGATCAGCCAGTTCCAGCCCTCCGAGTTCCTCAAACCGCTGTTCATCGTCGCCACCGCCTGGATCCTGTCGTTCCGCGCCAAGGACCCGCACCTGCCGGTCGTGCCGATCACCGGCGCGCTCACCGCGCTGGTGGGGTGCGTGCTGATGCTCCAGCCGGATTTCGGCCAGACGATCATCTTTGGTTCCGTTTGGCTGACGCTGCTGATGATCGCGGGCATCTCCACCCGGATCATGGCGCTGCTCGGTGCGCTCGGCGCGGGCGGCGTGGTCGCGGCCTATGTATTCTACGACACGGCCCGCATCCGCATCGACAGCTTCCTCTTCCCCGATCCCAACGCCGTCCACACCGACAGCTACCAGACCGACATGGCGCATGCGGTGCTGACGGCCGGCGGCATCACCGGCACGGGTCCCGGCGGCGGCCGCATCAAGTTCAAGCTGCCGGAAGCGCACACCGACTATATCTATGCGGTCGTGGGCGAGGAGTTTGGCCTGATCGCCTGCGCCGCGATCGCGCTCCTGTTCCTGGCGCTGGTGGTGCGCGTGTTCGTGCGGCTGCTGGACGAGGAAGATGCCTTCCGCCTGCTCGCCGCCGCCGGCCTTGCCGTGCAGTTCGGATTGCAGGCGCTGATCAACATGGCGGTGAACACCGGCATCGCGCCGTCCAAGGGCATGACGCTGCCGTTCATCAGCTATGGCGGCTCCTCGATGATCGCGCTGTCGCTCGGCATGGGACTGCTGCTCGCTTTCACGCGCCGGAACCCGTATCTGACGCGATCTCCCTACGGTACCCGGTGGAACGGTTGATGCGCGGATCGAAACATTATGTCCTGGCAGCTGGCGGCACGGGGGGGCACATGGTCCCCGCGGCAGCCCTTGCGACGGAGCTGACCGCGCGCGGCCACCGCGTCGCGCTGGTCAGCGACGAACGCGGCGTCCGTTTCCCAGGGCTGTTCGACGGCGTCCAGACCCACGTGCTTCCCGCCGGCCGCCTCCAGGGCGGGCCGCTGGGCTGGCTGCGCGCCGGGCGCGAGATGCTCGCCGGCCGCGCCATGGCGATGGCGCTCTACGACACCTTCCAGCCGTCTGCCGTCGTCGGCTTCGGTGGCTATCCCGCGCTTCCGGCGCTGCTCGCGGCCTTTGCGCGCAAGGTGCCGACCGTGATCCACGAGCAGAACGCCGTCCTCGGCCGCGTCAACCGCTTCGTCGCCGGGCGCGTGAACGCCATCGCGACCTCGTATGAAGACGTGCAGCGGCTGAAGCCCGCCTATGCCGGCAAGGTCCACCTCGTCGGCAACCCGGTGCGCGAGTCCGTGCTCGCCCTGCGCGACCGCCCGTTCCCGACGCCGGAGGAAGACGGCCTGTTCCGCGTGCTGGTGACCGGCGGCAGCCAGGGTGCGAGCATCCTCAGCCAGGTCGTGCCCGACGGCCTCGCGCTGCTTCCGCTGCACTTCCGCCGCCGCCTGCAGGTGACGCACCAGGCCCGCCTGGAGGACATCGACCGCGTGCGCGCGCAATATGCCGAGCACGGGATCCCGGCGGAGATCGCCACCTATCTGCCCGACCTGCCGGAACGGCTGGCCTGGAGCCATGTCGTGATCGCCCGCGCCGGTGCCTCGACCATCGCCGAGCTCACCGCGGCCGGCCGTCCGGCGATCCTGGTGCCGCTCCCAAGCGCCACCGACGATCACCAGACCGTCAACGCGCGCGAGATCACCCAGGCGGGCGGCGCACGCACCATTCCGCAGACCGCCTTCACCCCGACGGAGCTCGCCAAGCAGATCCAGAAGCTCGGCCTGGAGCCGCAGGCGCTGGAGAATGCCGCGCTTCGCGCGCGCAGCTGCGGCCGCCCCTATGCGGTCCGCGACCTCGCCGATCTGGTCGAGAGCATCGACTCGCCCCCAGCCAGGATCTCGAGCGGATCGGCCAAGCCTGCCGTGCGGGAGGCGCTGGCATGAAGGGCGTCGCAACCGACATCGGCACGATCCACTTCGTCGGCATCGGCGGCATCGGCATGTCCGGCATCGCGGAGGTGATGAAGAACCTGGGTTATCGCGTGCAGGGCTCCGACGTGGCGGAAGGCTATGTCGTCCAGGGCCTGCGCGACCGCGGCATCCCGGTGGCGATCGGCCATGCCGCCGCCAACCTGGGCGACGCGGCGGTGGTGGTGACCTCGACCGCCATCCAGCGCGGCAACCCGGAGGTCGAGGCTGCGCTCGCCCGCCGTGTGCCGGTCGTCCGCCGCGCGGAAATGCTCGCCGAGCTGATGCGCCTGAAGTCCACGGTCGCGGTCGCCGGCACCCATGGCAAGACGACCACCACCTCGCTGATCGCAGCCCTGCTCGACGCCGGCGGGGTCGACCCCACCGTCATCAACGGCGGCATCATCAACGCCTATGGCTCCAACGCGCGGCTGGGCGCCAGCGACTGGATGGTGGTGGAGGCCGACGAGAGCGACGGCAGCTTCCTGCGCCTGGACGGCACGATCGCGGTCGTCACCAACATCGATCCCGAGCATCTCGACCACTATGGCTCGTTCGACCGCGCCAAGGACGCCTACGTCGAGTTCGTCGAGAACGTGCCCTTCTATGGCGCGGCGATCCTCTGCCTCGATCATCCGGAAGTGCAGGCGATCATCCCGCGCGTGCGAGATCGGCGGATCGTGACCTATGGCTTCGCCGCCCAGGCCGATGTGCGCGGCACCAACATCGTATCGAAGGACGGCTGCAACCGCTTCGATGCGGTGGTGCGGGAACGCGACGGCAGCCAGCGCACCATCGCCGGCATCGTCCTGCCGATGGCCGGGCGCCACAACGTCCAGAACGCGCTCGCCGCCATTGCCGTCGCGATCGAGATGGGCATCGACGATGCCACTATCGCCAGCGGCTTCGGTGCCTTCGGCGGAGTCAAGCGCCGCTTCACCAAGGTCGGCACGGTCGCCGAGCCGGCGATGACGGTGATCGACGACTATGCCCATCACCCGGTCGAGATCCGCGCGGTGCTCTCCGCTGCGCGCGAAGCGTCGGCCGGGCGCGTGATCGCGGTCGTCCAGCCGCACCGCTATTCACGGCTCGGCGCGCTGATGGATGAGTTCGCGCAAGCGTTCAACGATGCCGATGCGGTCTATGCGCTCCCCGTCTATGCGGCGGGTGAGGCACCGGTCGAGGGCGTGAGCGGGGAGGCGCTGGCCGAGCGCATCTGCCGTCGCGGCCACCGCTCCGCACGCTCGGTCGCGGATGCCGCGGCGCTCGCACAGCTGCTCGCCGCCGACGCGCGCGAGGGCGACCTGATCGTCTGCCTGGGGGCAGGGGACATCACCAAGACCGCCGCCGGCCTCGCGGATGCGATCGTCCAGGCAGCGCGCGTGGAGCAGGCGGCATGAGCGACTGGTTCAAGACCGCGACTGAGGCGCAGCGCGAGCTCTTCCGCGCCCATGAGGCGCAGGTGGATGCCGTCCGCCGCATGCTCCAGGCCGGTAGCCAGGCCGCCGATTTCCAGGACGCCGGCCGTCGCGCGGCAGAGGCGCAGTGGAAGGCATGGCTCGCCTGGGCGAAGCTGTGGGGCTGGAAGTGAGCACCGCCCTCCGCCTGGATACGGCCGCGCTGCCTCCCGTTGCGGGCAAGGTCGAGCCGCAGGGCTCGCTCGCCGACTTCATCTGGTTCCGTACCGGTGGGCCGGCAGAGTGGCTGGTGCGCCCCGACACGGTCGAGGCGCTCGCCGAACTGCTGCGGCAACTCGATCCCGAGGTACCGGTGCTCCCGGTCGGCGTCGGCTCCAACCTGATCGTGCGCGACGGTGGCGTGCCGGGCGTAGTTGTACGCCTGCCCAAGGCGATGGCCCGCGTGTCCGTCGAACCCGGCAACCGCGTGCGGGCAGGGGCAGGGGCGATGGGGATCACCGTGGCCTCCGGCGCACGGGACGCCGGCATCGCCGGCCTGGAGTTCCTCCGCGGCATCCCGGGCACGATCGGCGGCGCGGTACGGATGAACGCCGGCGCCTATGGCCGCGACACCAGCGATATTCTGGTCGAGGCGACCGTCGTCACGCGCGAAGGCACGATCCAAATCTGGCCCGCCGAGCGGCTGGGCTACACCTATCGTCATTCCGAGCTGCCGGCCGGCGCGGTCGTCGTCGAGGCGGTGTTCGAAGGCACGCCCGGCGACCCGGCCGCGATCGGCGCGGAGATGGATCGCATCGCCGCCGAGCGCGAGGCCTCGCAGCCGCTGCGCAGCCGGACCGGCGGGTCGACCTTCAAGAACCCGGACGGCCACAAGGCCTGGGCCCTGATCGACGCCGCCGGCTGTCGCGGCCTGCGCCGCGGCGACGCGCAGGTCAGCGAAAAGCACTGCAACTTCCTCCTCAACCTGGGGTCGGCCAGCAGCGCCGAGATCGAGGCGCTGGGCGAGGAAGTGCGCGCACGGGTGAAGGCCCATTCCGGCGTCGAGCTGGAATGGGAGATTCAGCGCGTGGGACTTGCCAAGTGATGCCGCGCACCCTCGTTCTGGCCGCGAGCCAAGGAGTTTCCCTGTGACCGAGCGCACCCTTCACATCGCCGTGCTGATGGGCGGCTGGTCGGCCGAGCGTCCGGTCTCGCTGATGTCGGGCACGGGCGTCGCGGATGCGCTGGAGTCGCTCGGTCACCGCGTGACCCGCATCGACATGGATCGCGACGTCGCGCTGCGCTTGGCCGAGGCGAAGCCGGACGTGGTGTTCAACGCGCTCCACGGCTCGCCCGGCGAGGACGGCACCGTGCAGGGCATGCTTGACCTGATGGGCCTGCCCTATACCCATTCCGGGCTCGCCACCTCGGTGATCGCGATCGACAAGCAGCTCACCAAACAGGCGCTGGTCCCGCACGGCATCCCCATGCCCGGCGGCCGCATCGTCGCGACCGAGGAGCTGTTCGAGCGCGATCCGCTGCCGCGCCCCTATGTGCTGAAGCCGGTCAACGAGGGTTCGTCGGTCGGCGTCGCCATCGTCACCGACGAGGGCAACTACGGCAACCCGATCGCCCGCGAGGCGACCGGCCCCTGGCAGGAGTTCGACGAGCTGCTGGCCGAGCCGTTCATCCGCGGTCGCGAGCTCACCACGGCGGTGCTGGGTGACCGCGCGCTCGCCGTCACCGAGCTGCGGCCCAAGTCCGGCTTCTACGACTTCGACGCCAAATACACCGAGGGGCTGACCGAGCACGTCTGCCCGGCGGAGATCCCAGAGGACATCGCCGAGGCGTGCAAGGCGATCGCGGTCGCCGCGCACCAGCGGCTCGGCTGCCGCGGCGCGTCGCGCTCCGACTTCCGCTGGGACGACAGCCAGGGCGTTGAGGGTCTGTTCCTGTTGGAGGTCAACACGCAGCCGGGCATGACACCGCTCAGCCTGGTGCCCGAACAGGCGCGCGCGGTGGGCATGTCCTATCCGCAGCTGGTGCAGTGGATCGTCGACGAGGCACTCACCCACGGAGCGACCGAATGAGCCGTGCAAGTTCCCGGCGCCCGGCACCGGCGCGGACGGTGAAGCCCAAGCGCCGTCCGCAGCCCAAGCGCCAGCGCCGCGCCTCGATCCTCGACCACGCCGTGGCCCGCGTACCCGGCGGCGAGGCGACGGTGCGCAAGGCGGCGGCCTGGGGCATCACCGCGCTGGTCGGCGGGGCTGCGATCGCCGCGGCCGGGTGGCTCGGCGTCTTCGGCCTGGTCGGCACCGCGATGGCAGAGGGGATCGGCAGCCTCGGCTTCCGAGTCGCCCAGATCGAGGTCACCGGCCTCAAGCGCATGGACGCGAACTCCGTTTACGCGGTCGCGCTGGACCAGCGTTCCCGCGCAATGCCGCTGGTGGACCTGAACGGCACCCGCGACCGGCTGCTCGAATATGGCTGGATCGCCGATGCGCGCGTCTCCCGCCGGCTGCCCGACACCCTCGTGATCGACGTGGTGGAGCGTGATCCGGCGGCCGTCTGGCAGAACAACGGCCAGCTGATGCTGATCGACCACAAGGGCGTGCTGCTCGACGAGGTGCCCGCCCACGCGATCCCGCGCCTGCCGCTGGTGATCGGGGAGGGCGCCAACGCGCAGGAGCCGGCCTATCAGCGCCTGATCGCCGCCGCGCCGGCGCTCCGCCCGATGGTGAAGGCCGCGACCTGGGTCGGCAATCGCCGCTGGGACCTGCTGTTCCAGTCGGGCGAGACGCTGGTGCTGCCGGAAGGCGAAAAGGCCGCGGCGAATGCGCTCGTCAAGTTCGCGCAGATGGACGGCACCATGAGCCTGCTGGGCAAGGGCTATGCCCGCTTCGACCTGCGCGATCCCAGCAAGCTGGTGGTGCGCATGGCGCCGGGTGCCGCAGCCGCGCCCGCGGCCGACGATGCCGCGCCCAGCAACGCGGCGGAAGGGGCTGCGCCTGCCGGCCAGGGCAATGAGACAGGCAGCGTAGAGACAGGCAGCACGGGCGTCGTTTAAGGGGCAGGCGATGGCGAAGGTAGCACCGGAAGGATTGATCACCGCACTCGACATCGGATCGTCGAAGGTGTCGGCGCTGATCGCGCAAAAGGGGGACGGCGGCGAACTGGTGGTGCTCGGCACCGGCCAGCGCGAGAGCCGCGGCGTCAAGCGCGGCTATATCGCCGACATGAAGGCGACCGAGACCGCCGTGCGCGAGGCGGTGGAGCAGGCGGAACGCATCGCCGGCCTCAACATCGAGGACGTGTGGGTCAGCTTCTCGGCCGGCGGGCTCCTGTCCGACATCGTCAAGCTGGAGGTCGACCTGGGCGGTCACCGCGTCGAGCAGTCGGACGTGGACGCGCTGCTGAAGGCCGGCCGCAACGCGATCGATCCGGGCGCGCTGATGGTGATGCACGCGCAGCCGATGCGCTATTCGCTCGACGGCCTCGGCGGGGTGCGCGACCCGATGGGCCTCCATGCCGATCGCCTGGGCGTCGAGATCCACGTCGTCGCGACCGAGGGTTCGCCGGTCCGCAACCTCGATCTCTGCGTCCGTTCGGCGCACCTGGAGGTGAAGTCGATCATCGCCGCGCCGGTCGCGACCGGCCTCGCCTGCTTGTCGGAGGAGGAGCGTGAACTGGGCGTCGCGCTGGTGGAGATCGGCGCGGGCGTCACCAACGTGTCGGTGTTCGCCAACGGCGTGCTCACCGGCCTCGCCTCCATCTCCATGGGCGCCGCCGACATCACCGACGACGTCGCCTCCGCCTTTGGCACCGGCCGCAACCAGGCCGAGCGGCTGAAGTGCTTCTACGGCTCGGCCAACATGAGCCCGCGCGACAACCACGACATGATCGACGTGGCGCCGGTCCGCCCCGACGAGGATGCCGAAGGGACCCGCATCACCCGCGCGCAGCTGATCGCGGTCATCCGCCAGCGGCTCGACCGGCTGATGGCAGAGATCCAGAAGGAATTGCGCAAGCTGAACTTCGACGATCCCGTCGGGCGTCAGGTGGTGCTGACCGGCGGCGGTGCGGAGCTGAAGGGCATCGCCGACTATGCGCAGCAGGCGCTCGGCCGCACCGTCCGGGTCGGCCGTGCGCGCGGGTTGACCGCGTTGCCGGAGGCGCATTCGGGTCCGGGCTTCGCCACGCTCGCGGGCCTGGCGATGTTCGCGGCGTCCGATCCGGTCGATCTCAGGGCGATCCAGCCGACCCATCAGGTGGTCACCCGGCCCAGTCCGATGGCGATGTTGCAGCGCCTGATGGCCGCCTTTCGGACCAACTATTGAAGATTCGCTACGGATGGTGCTGATCGGGGGTAGATGCCCCCAAGCCGTTGGTGCAGAAGAAACTAGTTAGGCGGTTGCTGGCCAGCGGCCGGCCCGCTTCGGGAGATCAGGAATGAGCATCGAATTTCTTCCGCCGGACCTCGACGATCTGACGCCGCGCATTTCGGTGATCGGCGTCGGCGGGGCGGGCGGCAACGCCATCGCGAACATGATCCGCGCCGAAGTGCAGGGCGTGGAATTCCTGGTCGCCAATACCGACGCGCAGGCGCTCAAGCAGTCGGACGCGCCGCAGCGCATCCAGCTGGGCGTCAAGATCACGCAGGGCCTGGGTGCCGGCAGCCGGCCGGAGATCGGCCGTGCCGCGGCTGAGGAAACCATCGAGCAGGTCCAGGAAGCGCTGCAGGGCGCGCACATGTGCTTCATCGCGGCCGGCATGGGCGGCGGCACCGGCACCGGTGCGGCGCCGGTGATCGCCAAGGCGGCGCGCGAGATGGGCATCCTGACCGTCGGCGTCGTGACCAAGCCCTTCTCGTTCGAGGGCAAGAAGCGCGCCCGCTCGGCCGACGCCGGGATCGAGGAGCTTCAGAAGTACGTCGACACCCTGATCGTCATCCCGAACCAGAACCTGTTCCTGATCGCCAACGCCAACACGACCTTCAAGCAGGCGTTCGAAATGGCGGACGAGGTGCTGCAGCAGGGCGTGCGCGGCATCACCGACCTGATGGTCATGCCCGGCCTCATCAACCTCGACTTCGCCGACGTCCGCTCGGTGATGCAGGAGATGGGCAAGGCGATGATGGGCACCGGCGAGGCAGAGGGCGACAGCCGCGCCATCGAGGCCGCGCAAAAGGCGATCGCCAACCCGCTGCTCGACGGCGTGTCGCTGAACGGCGCCAAGGGCGTGATCGTCTCGATCACCGGCGGCGACGACATGCGCCTGCTCGAGGTGGACGAGGCCGCGAACCACATCCGCGAGCTGGTCGACGACGACGCCAACATCATCTGGGGTTCGGCGTTCAACCCGGAGCTCGAGGGCAAGATCCGCGTGTCGGTGGTCGCCACCGGCATAGAGGCGAGCTCGCCCGCGCAGCAGGCGGCGATCGCCGCCGAACCGGCGCGCACCTCCTTCTCCTTCGGCGGCAGCCGTCGTCCCGCTCCGGCGGGCGAGCCGCAGGCGGTCGAGGCTCCGGTCCAGCCGGTAGCCCAGCCGGCACCGGCCCCGCAGGCGGCAGCGCCCCAGGCCCAGCCTGTCGCGGCCCCGCAGCCGGCACCCCAGCCCGCGCCGCAGCCGCCCGTGGAGGATGCCGACGAGCTGGTGCTCGGCGCGGACACCATGGTTCCGCAGCAGGCCGCTCCGGCTCCGGCGCCCACGCCGTCTGCCGACGAGCCGCGCCCCGGCTTCGAGGCACGTCGTCGCTGGCTGACCCCGGGCACCGAGGCGGCAGCAGGCGAGGAGCAGGGCAGCGGCCGCAGCCGTCCGGGCGGTACCCTGTTCGAGCGCATGGCGAACGCCGGCCGCGCTCCGGCACGCGGGGACGAGACGGCCAAGGAGCCGCTCGACATCCCGCGCTTCCTGCACCGCCAGAACAACCAGTAAGGTCGGTGGCCGGGCGCCTCCCTGGGGTGCCCGGCCATCTCCCCGCACGCAGTTCGTCCCCTGGGGGCATCGTCTGGTCGCCTGGTCAGCGGCGCACAACTTCCGTATTCCGCTCGCGCCTCTAAGGTGGCTGCACCCATGAACCGTTTCCCGACCACCGGTCGCGGGGCGTTGCTGCCAACGCTGCTCGCCGCCTCCTGCCTCGCTTTGGCGCAGGCGAGTCTGCAGCCCGCATGGGCGCAGGCGATCGTCCAGCAGCCGACCCCGAACGCGGACCGCCTGTCCGAACAGATGCGGATCCTGGCGACCAGTCCCAACGACCTCAACGCCCTGATCGAGGCCGGCCGCCTGAGCACACGCCTCGGCGACCCGCAGGCATCGGTGCAGTTCTTCGCCCGGGCCGAGAAGGTGGCGCCCGGCGATCCCCGCGTCCTCGCAGGACGTGCCTCCGCGCTGCTGTCGATGGAGCGGCCGGGGGAGGCGATGCGCCTCTTCGCCGCGGCCGAACGCGCGGGTCTGGCGCCTCGTTATTTTGCGGCCGATCGCGGGCTCGCGTTCGACCTGCTCGGCTATCCCACCAACGCGCAGCGCGATTACCGGCTCGCGCTTTCCGTCGATCGGGATGACGAGATCGTCCGCCGCCTCGCGCTGTCGCTCGGCATCACCGGCGACGTCCGCGCCGCCAACCAGCTGCTCGATCCGTTACTGCGCCAGAGCGACCGTGCGGCGTGGCGCGTCCACGCCTGTGTCCTGGCGATGCAGGGCGATGCGGCCGGGGCCGACCGGATCGCCGCCACCATGCTGCCCGGCTTCGGCACGCAGCTCGCGCCCTTCTTCCGCCGCCTGCCGTCGCTCTCGCCGGCCGATCGCGCCTTTGCCGTGCATTTCGGCCGCCTGGGGACGACGCCCGCCCGCATCGCCGATGCCCGGCTTGCGCCCCCGATCGTGCCCGCACCGCGCGCGGAGGCGCCGGTCGCCGTCGCCGCAGTAACTACCGCCGTGCAGCCAGCCCAGGCGGCCACGCGCACCCGCAAGCTGTCTCGTCGGGAACGTCGCGAGGCCGCGGCCGCTGCCCGCCGCGAGACCGAGGCTCGCCAGCGCGAGGCCGAACTTGCCGCCGCGCGCAAGGCGGAGGCCGATCGCGTCGCCGAGGCGGCGCGCGTGGCCGAAGCCGCCCGCGCCGCTGAGGCCGCACGCCTCGCCCAGGTCGCACGCGCGGCCGAAGCGGCCCGGACCGCTGCAGCTGCCGAGACGGCCCGCCGGGTCGAGGCCGAGCGCGTCGCCCAGGCGCAGCGTGCCGCAGAGGCTGCCCGGCTCGCCGAGGCGCAGCGCCTGGCGGAGGCCGCCCGGCTCGCCGACGCGCAGCGTGCCGCTGCTGTCGCGGCCGCGCAGGAGGCGCGCGACGTCGCTGCCGCCGAACCCAGGCAGGTCGCCTCGGCGCCCCAGCCGCCGGCGCCCGCGCGCAGCGATGCCGCCGCCGCGGCGACCGACACCACGCTTGCGACCATCATCCGCAACCTGACGATCCCGGCGACCGAGCTGGGCGTCGCGCCGCTGCCCTCCGCCGCGGCCGCACCGGTGACCCCTGCCGCCACGGTCCCCGCTGCGCCCCCGGTTCGTGTCGAGCCCGCCCGGCCCGAGCCCAAGCCGACGCCTGCTAAGGCTGCCGCGGCACGCGAGACGGAAAAGCCCGCCGCCAAGGAGCCGGCAACCAAGGCCAAGGATGCCGCCGCAAAGCTCGGCAGCGCCAAGGCGGCAAAGGACGACCCCAAGGCCGCGACCGCAAAGGGCAAGGCGAAGACCCCGGCCAAGCCCGATCCCGTCAAGCGCGATCCTGCGCGCACCTGGGTGCAGGTCGCGGGCGGCGCCAACAAGGCGGACCTGCCCAAGGCGTATCGCGCGCTGGGTGCCAAGGCCGCGGCGCTCAAGGGGCGCGCGGCGTGGACCACCCCGCTGCGTGCCACCAACCGGCTGCTGGTGGGGCCGTTCAAGACCGACGACGAAGCGCAGACCTTCGTCAACACGCTTGCCAAGCAGGGGCTCTCCGCCTTTGTCTGGGCCAGCGAACCTGGACAAAAGATCGAGCAGCTTCCCAAGTGACCAGACAACAGGCGCCCTGGGCGGCGGACCCTCGGGCGCACGGCGGACGCCTGCATGACGAGGGCAACGAGACGGCGCGCGGCCCCCGCGACGCGTTCCAGCGCGATCGCGACCGCATCATCCACTCGATCAGCTTTCGGCGCCTGCGTCACAAGACGCAGGTGTTCATGGCACCCGACGGGGACCATTTCCGCGTCCGCCTGACCCACAGCCTGGAGGTCGCGCAGATCGGCCGCGCCATCGCGCGCGCGCTGGGATTGAACGAGGACCTGACGGAGGCGCTGTGCCTCGCGCACGACATCGGCCACCCGCCGTTCGGCCATGCCGGTGAGGATGCGCTCAAGGACGCGCTGCTGGAGGCAGGCGGCTTCGACCACAACGGCCACACGCTGCGCACGCTGACACGGCTCGACAGCCCGTACCCGCGCTGGCGGGGGCTCAACCTCACCTGGGATACGCTGGAGGGGCTCGCCAAGCACAACGGCCCGATCCGCCGCCCCGGCTGGGCACTGGCCGACGTGGACGCCGCCTTTCCGCTGCGGCTGGGCGAATGGTCCTCGCTTGAGGCGCAGGTCGCAGCACTCGCCGACGATATCGCCTATGACAATCACGACATCGACGACGGCCTGCGCGCTGGGCTGTTGACGTTCGACCAGATGCTGGGCGTGCCGATCGTCGCGGAGCGCTGGGACGAGGTGCGCGCGCAATTCCCGGACGACGCGCCCGATCGTCTGGTGGGAGAGCTGATCCGCGCGCAGATCGGCGCGATGGTCAACGACCTGATCGCCGAGACCCGCCGCCGCATCGCCGACGCGGGCGTGCAGAGCGTCGCCGACGTGCGCGCCTGCGGCCGCTGCCTCGTCGGCTTCTCCGACAAGGTTCGCGATCAGGAGCGCACGCTCAAGCGCTTCATGTACGCCAACCTCTACCATCATCCCTCGCAGCTCGCCGCCGCGGATGCCGCGCGCACGGTGGTGACCGGGCTGTTCGCCGCATATCGGGCCGACCCCACGCTGCTGCCCGGCGGCTGGCGCAGCGATCTCCCCGCCGACGAGCCCGGCCGCAGCCGCCACATCGCCGACTTCATCGCCGGCATGACGGACCGCTTCGCCATCGCCCGCTACCGCGAGCTGGTGGGCGAGGTGAGCCTGCCCGAGGGATTCTGACCCGCGGCGGACGGGAGAACCCGTGTTCCCGCGAAGGCGGGAACCCAGGGCCACACGAAACCACCACCCGTTGCGTCTGGAACCCTGGGCTCCCGCCTGCGCGGGAGCACTGCGGCGGAATAGGCCCGCAATCCCACTTTCGTCAGGATGATGGTTCAAGCGAACGGAAAACTCCTCTACAGCCGCGCCTGATTTTCACCACCGGAACGCCCATGACGCTGTACGCACGCTTTGCCGCCCATCTCGATGCCGCCCTGGACGCGCTGGTCGCGGCGGGCGACCTGCCCGAGGGGCTGGAACGACGCGCCGTCACGGTGGAGCCGCCCCGCGACGCGAGCCACGGCGATCTTTCGACCAACGCCGCGATGGTGCTGGCCAAGCCCGCGCGCACCAATCCGCGTGCGCTCGCCGAAAAGCTCGCCGCCGAACTCGGCAAGCTCGACGCCGTGGCCGAAGTGTCGGTCGCGGGCCCGGGCTTCATCAACCTGACGCTGACCGACGACACCTGGCGCGACGAGCTGCGCGGCATCATCCAGGCGGGCGGCGATTACGGCCGCTCGACGATGGGGGCGGGGACCACCGTCAACATCGAATACGTCTCGGCCAACCCGACGGGTCCCATGCACATGGGCCATTGCCGCGGCGCGGTGGTCGGCGACGCGCTCGCCAGCGTGCTCGAGTTCGTCGGCCACAAGGTGATCCGCGAATATTACGTCAACGACGCCGGCGGCCAGGTCGACGTGCTCGCCCGCTCGGCACACCTGCGCTACCGCGAGGCGCTGGGCGAGACGATCGAGATCCCGGAGGGCCTCTACCCCGGCGATTACCTCAAGCCGATCGGCGAGAAGCTCGCGGCCGAGCACGGCGCCCGCTTCGTCGACGCGCCCGAGAGCGAGTGGCTGGCGATGTTCCGCAAGGAGGCCGTCGCCGCCATGCTCGTCATGATCAAAGACGATCTGGCGCTGCTCGGCATCCACCACGACCTGTTCTCGTCCGAGGCCGAGCTTCAGGCGGCCGGCAAGCCCGAGGCGGCCGAGGCGTGGCTGCGCGAGCGCGGCCTCGTCTACGACGGCGTGCTCGAAGCACCCAAGGGCGAGACGCCCGAGGACTGGGAGCCGGTTGAGCTGCCGCTGTTCCGCTCCACTCAGTTCGGCGACGACCAGGATCGCCCGATCAAGAAGTCCAACGGCCAGTGGACCTATTTCGGCGCCGACCTCGCCTATCATTTCCAGAAGGCGCAGACCGCCGACCAGCTGATCGACATCTGGGGCGCCGACCACGCCGGCACCGTCAAGCGCATCGTCGCCGCCGTCCAGGCGCTGACCGAGGGCAAGACCCGCTTCGACGTCAAGCTCGTGCAGATGGTGCGCCTGCTGCGCGCCGGCGAGCCGGTGAAGATGTCGAAGCGCGCCGGCAACTTCGTGACGCTCGCGGACGTGGTGAAGGAAGTCGGCAAGGACGTCGTCCGCTTCACCATGCTCACCCGCAAGGCGGATGCGCAGATGGACTTCGACTTCGCCAAGGTGGTGGAGGCGTCCAAGGACAATCCGGTCTTCTACGTCCAGTACGCCCATGCGCGAGTCGCCTCGCTGCACCGGCGCGCGCGGGAGGCGGGGATCGAGTGCGACACGGTCGACCTGTCCCGGCTTGATACGACGGAGCTGCGCCTGGTGAAGCGCGCCGCCCAGTTCCCGCGCGTCGCGGAAGCCGCGGCGACCGCGCGCGAGCCGCATCGCATCGCCTTCTATCTCTATGATCTGGCGGCGGAATTCCACGCCGCCTGGAACATGGGCAACGACGATCCGTCGCGCCGCACCCTCCAGCCCGACGATCCGGCGCTCACCTGCGCGCGGCTTTTCCTGGCCGACGCAATCGGGCAGATCATCCGCAACGGGCTCGCCGTGATGGGGGTCGAGGCCGTCGAGGAGATGCATTGATGGCCGAACGGCTGGCGACGGGCATGCACGCACGCGACGAGGATCGCCTGCCGTGGCTGGAGAGCGTCGAGCCCCCGCCCGAGGCGACTGCCTCGCTGTGGCGGGTGCTGCTGCTCGTCCTGGTCGGCATCGCCGTGCTCGGCGGCGTCATCTGGGCGGCGCTCAACTTCGGCGCGAACGTCACGGGCGGCGGCGGTGGCAACGGCGCGATCATCACCGCGGAGAAGGGTCCGTACAAGGTGAAGCCGGACCAGCCCGGCGGCATGGAAGTGGAAGGCACCGGCGACACCGTCTTTGCGACCAGCGAAGGCCGGGACGGGGGCGCCGCGACTGTCGACCTGAGCAAGGTGCCCGAGGCGCCCGTCCTGGGCCAGGCGGCACCGGCACAGGCGCCCGCCGCGACCCCGTCCGAGGGTGCGGCCAAGGTGGTGGCAGCGGTTCCGGCCTCCGCCGGCCAGCTCCAGGCCCGCGCGCCCGCCCGCCAGGCGGCAGCGGCGCCGGTCCGCACCGCCTCCGGCTCGGTGGTCCAGCTCGGCTCCTTCCCGCAGGCAAGCGTCGCCAACAGCAGCTGGCAGCGCCTCACCAAGCGCTTCGGCTATCTCGCCCCGCTCACCCCCTCGATCGAGCAGGCCGAGGTCAACGGCAAGACCGTCTACCGGCTGCGCGTCGACGCGGGCGACGCTCCCAAGGCGGGCGAACTGTGCGGCAAGCTCAAGCTCGCCGGCGAAGGCTGCTACATCGCCCGCTGACGCGTCCGTTTTCCCGACACCGTAACCCCGGCGAAGGCCGGGGCCCAGTTGGGTGACCGAAGCGAAGGCGCAGCGCACCTCGCCGCCGCTTCCTACCAGTGTCGTAGGCCCGACGGGACCAAACCCGCCGCGCTCCTGCGAAAGCAGGAGCCCAGGGTTCCAAGCACCGCAAGGCGTTAGTCTGCTTGGCCCTGGATTGCTGCCTGCGCAGGAACACGGGTAAAGGACGGCGGCCCCCGTTCCGCAGAAGTCACGCCTTCGCGGGAGTACGCCCCTCTCGGAGGCGGGCTCGCTCCGCAGATGCGCGCGACGAACCCCGCCCTCGGGGTGTTCTAATCCCGCCTCCAAGCCGCTAGGCAGCGGGCATGAAGCCCGTGATCTTCGGCCTGTCCGGCCCCGCGCTCACCGACGGTGAAGCCGCCTTCTTCCGCGATGTGGAGCCGGCCGGCTTCATCCTGTTCGGCCGCAACGTCGTCGACCGCCCGCAGCTGCGCGCGCTCACCGATTCGCTGCGTGCGCTCACCGGCCGCGACGACCTGGCGATCCTGATCGACCAGGAGGGCGGGGCGGTCTCTCGCATGAAGCCGCCCGAGTGGCCGGCATTTCCTGCCGGTGCCGCCTTCGCCCGGCTGTGGGACGTGGCCCCGGCCTCGGCGATCGAAGCCGCCCGCGCCAATGCCGAGGCGATCGGCCACACGCTCGCAGAGGTCGGCATCACCGTCGACTGCCTGCCGCTGCTCGACGTGCGCCAGCCCGACACCACCCCCGCCGTGGCCGAGCGCACCTATGGCGCTGATCCGCTGCAGGTCGCCGCGATCGGCCGCGCGGTGCTCGACGGACTCGCCCGCGCCAGTGTCGTCGGCGTCGTCAAGCACATGCCCGGCCACGGCCGTGCGGTGGTCGACAGCCACCTCGAACTACCCGTGGTCGACGCCGATGCCGCGGCACTGGAGCAGGACATGGCGCCGTTCCGTACCTTGGCGAATGCGCCGATGGGGATGACCGCGCACGTCGTCTATCGCGCCTGGGATGCCGAGCGCCCCGGCACCCTCTCGCCGACCGTGATCGGAGAGGTGATCCGCGGCCGCATCGGCTTCGACGGGCTGCTGATGACCGATGACATCGACATGAAGGCGCTGTCCGGGACCGCCGGCGAAAAGGCCGCGGCTGCAATCGCCGCCGGCTGCGACCTGGTGCTCGACTGCTGGGCCCGCATGGACGAGATGGTCGAGATCGCCGGCCGCCTCGGCGAGATCGCACCCGAAAGCCGCGCAAGACTGGATCGCGCCATGGCGAGCGTGACCCGCCCTGCCGAAGCGACCGACATCGCTCCCCTGATCGCAAAGCGCGACGCCCTCCTGGCGCTCGCCTGAACCAAACGCGCTGCTCCTTCTTCGTACCCCGGCGAAGGCCGGGGCCCAGTTGGGAAGGCGGCGGTAAGGGAGTGCAACCCCCCGCCAGGACACCGCAACTGGGGCCCGGCCTCCGCCGGGGTACGGGTTGCACGCTGGGTTAGCCGCCTGCGACGCTCAGACGCGCACGACGCCGCCCCTCTGGCAATCCGCACGCGGACCCTGTCTAACACCCTCATGGAAACGGACGACACGCTGACGGTGGAGGTGGAGGGCTGGGAAGGCCCGCTCGACCTGCTGCTGGCGCTCGCCCGGACGCAGAAGGTCGACCTGCGCGAAATCTCGATCCTGAAGCTGGTCGAGCAATATCTCGCCTATGTCGAGCAGGCGCGCGCGCTGAAGCTGGAACTCGCCGCCGACTATCTCGTGATGGCCGCCTGGCTCGCCTTCCTGAAGTCCGCGCTGCTGCTGCCGCGCGACCCGGAGGCGCAGCCCGACCCGGAGGAACTGGCGCTCCGCCTGCAACTCCGCCTCGAGCGGCTGAACGCAATGCGCGAGGCCGGTGCCCGCCTGCTCGCGCGCGACCGCATCGGCCGCGACGTCTTTCCGCGCGGTGCACCCGAAGGGCTGCGCGTCCTGCGCCAGACGATCTGGCAGGCCGAGATCTACGACCTGGTCGCCGCCTATGGCCGGGTGAGCGCGCGCACCCGCCCGGTGCTCCACATCGTCCAGCATCGCCCGGTGATGACGCTGGAGACCGCGATCGAGCGGGTGTCGGCGATGCTCGGCACTCATCTCGACTGGACGGTGCTGGAGCGCTTCCTGCCCGAGGATGCCGACGCCGCCTTCCGCCGCTCGGCGCTCGCCTCCAGCTTCCTCGCGGCGCTGGAGCTCGCGCGGCAGGGGAAGGTCGAGCTCGACCAGAGCGCCCCCTTCGCGCCGCTGCGCATCCGGGCGATCCGGTGAGCACTGCACCCGACGAACTGGTTCGCGCGGTGGAGGCGGTGCTGTTCGCGGCCGACTCGCCGATGAGCGTCGCCGCGATCCGCGCCTATGTGGGGGAGGGGGCGGACGTTCCGCGTGCGCTCGACCAGCTCGTCGCCGATTACGCCGGCCGCGGCATCGCGCCTGTCCGCCGCGGCGACCGCTGGCATTTCGAGACCGCGCCCGATCTCGCCCGCTTCCTGCGCCGCGATCGCGAGGAGCCGCGCCGCCTGTCCCGCGCGGGCATCGAGACGCTGGCGATCATCGCCTATCACGAGCCGGTCACGCGCGCCGAGATCGAGGCGATTCGTGGGGTTCAGGTGGCAAAGGGCACCATCGACGTGCTGATGGAGGCCGGTTGGGTGCGTCCCGCCGGCCGTCGCGAAGTGCCGGGCCGGCCGCTCACCTACGCCACTACGCCCGAATTCCTGACCCACTTCGGCCTTCGCACGCGCCGCGATCTGCCGGGAATGGACGACTTGCGCGCCGCCGGCCTGCTCGATCCGATCGACGTTGCCCTTGCGGGCGAGCTAGAAAGCGGCGACGAGAGCGACTAAGTGGGCGCCAACGCGTAATGGAGAGTGACAATGGGCGGTCTTAGCATCTGGCATTGGCTGATCGTCGGGATCATCGTGCTCCTGCTGTTCGGCAAGGGCCGCTTTTCCGACATGATGGGCGATGTCGCCAAGGGACTGAAGAGCTTCAAGAAGGGCATGGCCGAGGAAGACGACGATCTGCCGCCCGCGCGCCCGACCCGTCTGGAGCAGCGCACCGACGCGAACCGCGGCTATGATGCCGAGGTTGCGCCCCCGCGTGAGCCGGTTCGCGATCCCGTGGTCGATCCGGTGCGCGACGCCGACCGCACCCGCGACGACCGCTGATCCTGATCTTCACGGGCGCGCCCGGCGCGCCCCTCGACGCGAACGGGCGCTGAATGTTCGATATCGCTCCGACCGAGCTGATGCTGGTGGCCGTGGTTGCGCTGCTGGTGATCGGCCCGAAGGACCTGCCAAAGGCAATGCGCTTCGTCGGCCACTGGGTCGGCAAGGCACGCGGCGTCGCGCGCCAGTTCCGCTCCGGCTTCGACGCCATGGTGCGCGAGGCGGAACTGGCCGAGATGGAAAAGAAGTGGGCGGAGGAAAACGCCCGCATTCTGCGCGAGCATCCGGCGCTCCCGGCTGCGGACACCGCCAGCCCCGCCGCCCCTGAAACGGGCGCAGCGGACACGGCGCCGTTCTCCACCGACGCGCAGGACGCGCCGGTCATGGTCGAAAAACCGCATGTCGAGCCCGCGGGCGAGGACGATCGCCCGGCCCAGCCGCCGGCGCTGGATGGAAAGGCGCCGTCGTGAGGGACATCGACGACAGCCAGGCACCGCTGCTTGACCATCTGATCGAGCTTCGCCAGCGCCTCATCTACTCGCTGATCGCGATCGCGATCGCGTTCGGCGCCTGCTTCTATTTCTCGGAACAGATCTTTGCCTTCCTGGTCCAGCCGCTGCTCGCGGCCGGGCAGAAGCGGATCATCTTCACCCAGATCTTCGAAGGCTTCTTCGTCCAGGTGAAGGTCGCCTTCTTTGCGGCGATGATGCTGTCCTTCCCGGTGATCGCGAACCAGCTGTGGCAGTTCGTGGCGCCCGGCCTCTACCGGTCGGAAAAGAAGGCGCTGTTCCCCTTCCTGCTCGCGACGCCGGTCCTGTTCCTGATGGGCGCGGCGCTCGCCTATTACGTCACCATCCCGGTCGCGCTGCACTTCCTGCTCGGCTACCAGGGCAATCTCGGCGGCGTGCAGCAGGAGGCGCTGCCCTCGGTCGCCAACTACCTGTCGTTCGTGATGCAGTTCCTGTTCGCGTTCGGCCTCGCGTTCCTGCTGCCCGTGCTGCTGATGCTGCTGGAACTCGCCGGCATCGTCACCCGCCAGCAGCTGGTGAGCGCACGCCGCTATGCGATCGTCGCTGCCTTTGCGCTTTCGGCGGTGCTGACGCCTCCTGACGTCTGGTCGCAGATGCTCCTCGCGATCCCGCTGGTGCTGCTCTACGAGGTCGCGCTGATCGGCATCTGGTTCACCGAGCGCAAGCGCGCCCGCAACACCCCGCCCGAGGAAGAGGACGAGGCCAAGGCCTGAGCCGGGGCGGCGTTCCACACACCTCCTGTACCCCGGCGAAGGCCGGGGCCCAGGTGGGGCACGATCGGAAGGTGCGCAGTCCCTCGCTGCGACGCGGGGAATTTGAGGGACGGTACCAACCCCACCACCGTATCCCTGCGGAGGCAGGGATCCAGGGCTCAGCCGAGCAACCGGCGGTGGCGTCCGGAACCCTGGGCTCCTGCCTTCGCAGGAGCACTGGAATGGCCCGTAAGGTCCCCGGGCGCGCCGCAGCGCACTTCCTACGGCGCAGCCAGCGCCGCCGCCTTGTTGATCAACCCGACGAACCGCGCCTCGTCGATCGCCGCCTGCGGGTTGTTCCAGCTTCCGGCCATGGCCACCCAGCCGCCGGACTTGGCCCGCATCAGCAGCGTCATGTTGATCACCCCGGGCTCCGATCCGCCCTTGTAGCCCACCCAGTCCCAGCGGGCGGCGTTCGCCGGCGCAATGCCGGGGTTCTTCGACAGCACCGCGCGCGCCTCCGCTCCCGCTGGCCCTTCGGTATTGCGCCGCAGCCAGTCCATCACCCGCAGCAGGTCGTCGGCCGAGGCGAACCACTCGACCGTCGCGATCCGGATCGGCTTGCCATCCTGAAACAGCGAGGTCGGGATCGCCGACACCGGTGCTTGCGCGACCGCTCCGTCCAGCAGCGCGCGGCGGCCGGCGACGTCCGCCGCCTCCCACTGCTGCCCAAGCGCACCGCCTTCCACGCCCTTGAGCTTGAACGCCTCCAGGGTGCCCAGGAACGGCGTGTTGCGCCCGCGCGCATCGCGGATGCCGATCACCGGCAGCATCGCCTCCACCTTGTCGCGCCCCAGCGCGCGCAGCAGGATGTCGGTGGCGGAATTGTCGCTGACGGAGATCATCTGCGTCGCCAGTTCGCGCAGCGAGACGCGCGTCCCCGCAGGCTTGCTCGTATAGCCTCCGGCCGGAAGCGGGCTGCCATCCAGCGTCACCATGTCGTCCCACCTGCGCTCGCCTGCGGCCGTGGCCCGCACCAGCTCCGCCAGGATCACCAGCTTGAACGTGGAGCCGATCGCAAGCGGCGTGGCAGGATCGTGCGCCGCCAGGCGCACGGGGCCGCCATCCTCCAGCCGCGCGAGCGCAAAGCCGGTGGCACCCGGCAGGGCGCGGATCGCGTCGACCACCGCCTGGATGCTCGCCTCCGGCGCCTCGCGCGGTTCGCTGCCGGTGATGCGGAGGCCGGTCACCAGGTGCGGCGCCGCGGGATCGACCACGATCTGCCCGACCGCCGTTCCGCGCTCGAAGCCGAGGCGGAAGTCGGCGACATGGGGCGTACGCGCCACCAGGGCTTCGAGCCGTGTCGGCTTCCCGAAGCCCCCCGTCAGCTGGTCGCGCACCTGCCGGAATGCCGCCTCCGGGATCGCCGCTCGGAAGCTCGGCGCGAAATAGCGGTCATAGGGGATGTTCCCCGTGATCGCCGCCGCCAGCGCCTCGGCCCGCTGCCGCAACTCCGGCGATGCGGTCACCGCCTGCGCCTCAGGGGCAGGAGCGGGCGCTTCCTGCGCGGCAAGGGGCATCCCGGTCGCAAGCGCGACTCCCAACGCAGCAGCCCGAAACGGGCAAAGCGGCACCCGCTCAGCTCGCCTGCTGCGGGTTCATACCCGGCGGCGGTGCGTCCATCGTCAGGTCGAGCACCTCCACGCGCGGCAGCCCGGTCGGCTGGGGGATGCGCGACCCGAGTTTCGTCGCCAGGCGAGAGGTGATGGTGTAGCGTTCCACCCGCAGGAGCCCCGGATCGCCCGGGGGGAGCGCCAGCGGGACATAGCGGCGGGACGCCAGCGATTCGAGCACGCGCTTGTTCCATCCACCGCTGTAATGCTCACTCTGCCGCAGCAGCGCTGCGTCGCGGGTGCGGCCGTCCGGACCAATCCAGAAAGCGACGTCGATCCACTGGTCCTCATAACTCTGGAGCGGCGGATCGTTCCACTTGCCGGCGCCGAGCTTGACCGGCTCGCTGTAGAGCAGGCGCGGCGTGCTGGCCGGTTCCGCCTGCACTCGGGCGATCAGCGCATCGACCGCGTCCGGGGCTCCCTCGGCCATCGCCAGCCGGGTCTCGAGCACCTGTGTCGCCAGTCGGAAGCCGGTCGCATCGGACGCGGAGGCGGTCTTCAGCTGCCGGAGCGCGGCACGGGCCTCCGGGCGAAACCGCTCGCTGAGCTGCGCGAGGGAGACCTTGAGCGAAGCGGTACGCAGCAGCGCGAAGTTCCGGATCGTCGGCTGCCCGGCTGCCGCCGCGTCCTCGGCAATGGCCTTGTACTCGCGTTCCGCCCCACGGATGTTGCCCAGTTCGGAAAGTCCGTCGACCAGCTCGATGCGGCCATAGAGCGTCTGCGGATCGGTCTCCGAGAGCCCTGCGCGCAGGGAGGCGAGCATGCCCCGCATGGCGGCCTTCATCCCGTCGCCGTCCCCCAGGTGTGCGTGGATCCGTGCGTCGGCGCGGTAGAGCACGGCCACGTCCACGGGATTGGTCTTTGCAAACCCGCGATTGCGCCGGATCGCCTCCGCGATCGTCCGCCGGGCGTCGCGATACGCTCCGGCCACGAACTGGTTCTCGACATGGGAGAGCGAGGCGGCGACGTCTTCGGCGGGAGGGCAGTGGCGCGCGATGCACGCGGCCAGCCTCTGTTCCGTCTGCTCCAGCCGGACGGCGGTGACGACGACCTCGCCTCCCGCGCTCTCCGGCGCCTCCTGGGCCGCTGCCGCCGAAGCCAGCAGCATGGAAAGGGACACGCCAAGTGCAGTTCGCAGCATCGCCAAGACCTCGCCATCGGGAGTTCCGATGACGAGGCTAACAAGCGGCGACGTCGTCTGTCACGCGCTTTTCAGGCGTCGATCACTTCTTCATCCAGCCTTGCCGCATTCTCCTGGATAAAGGCGAAGCGGTGGGCGGGATTATTGCCCATCAGCCGGTCGACCAGGTCCTTCACCCCTGCGCGCTCCTCATATTCCTGGGGCAGGGTGATGCGGATCATCGAGCGCGTCTTGGGATCCATGGTGGTCTCGCGCAGCTGCATCGGGTTCATCTCGCCCAGGCCCTTGAAGCGCGCGACCTCGACCTTCTTGCCCTTGAACGCGGTACGCTCCAGCTCGGCGCGGTGCGCATCGTCACGCGCGTAGAGGCTCTTCGCCCCCACCGTCAGGCGATAGAGCGGCGGCTGCGCCAGGTAGAGGTGCCCGCGCCGCACCAGGTCCGGCATCTCCTGGAAGAAGAAGGTCATCAACAGCGTCGCGATATGCGCGCCGTCGACGTCGGCGTCCGTCATGATGACGATGCGCTCGTAGCGCAGGTGGCTGGGGTCGCAGTCCTTGCGCGTGCCGCAACCCATGGCGAGGATCAGGTCGGCGATTTCCTGGTTTGCCAGGATCTTGGCACTGGTGGCGCTGGCTACGTTCAGGATCTTGCCGCGGATCGGCAGGATCGCCTGCGTCTTGCGGTCGCGCGCCTGCTTGGCCGAGCCGCCGGCCGAGTCGCCCTCGACGATGAACAGCTCGGTGCCGGCGGGATCATCGGCGGCGCAGTCGGTGAGCTTGCCCGGCAGGCGCAGCTTGCGGGCCGAGGTCGCCGTCTTGCGCTTGACCTCACGCTCCTGCTTGCGGCGCAGGCGCTCGTCCATCCGCTCCAGCACATAGCCGAGCAGCGCGCGGCCGCGCTCCATGTTGTCGGAGAGATAATGGTCGAAATGGTCGCGCACGGCCTTCTCGACCAGCGCGGTGGCGTCGGGCGAGGTCAGCCGGTCCTTGGTCTGGCTCTGGAACTGCGGGTCGCGGATGAACACCGACAACATTACTTCGGACCCGGTGAGCACGTCGTCGGGCGTCAAGTCCTTGGCCTTTTTCTGCCCCACCAACTCGCCGAAGCCGCGCAGGCCACGCACCAGCGCCTGGCGCAGGCCCTGCTCGTGGGTGCCGCCGTCCGGCGTCGGAATGGTGTTGCAGTACCAGCTGTAGCTGCCGTCGCTCCACAGCGGCCAGGCGACCGCCCATTCGACACGGCCCTGCGCGTCCGGAAACTCCTGCGCGCCGGCAAAGAAGTCGGAGGTGGCGCACTCGCGCGCGCCCACCTGCTCGCGGAGGTGATCGGCGAGACCGCCGGGGAACTGGAACACGGCCTCGGCCGGCGTGTCGTCGGAGATCAGCGACGGCGCACAGCGCCACCGGATTTCTACGCCCGCGAACAGATACGCCTTGGAGCGGACCAGCTTGTGCAGCCGCGCCGGCTTGAACGGCATGTCGCCGAAGATCTCGGTGTCGGGCGTGAAGGTGACCGAAGTGCCGCGCCGGTTGGGCGCCGCGCCGACCTTTTCGAGCGGCCCCAGCGTCTGCCCGCGCGCGAAGCGCTGGCGATACAGCTGCCGATCGCGCGCGACCTCGACCACCGTGTCGGACGACAGCGCGTTCACCACGCTGATGCCGACGCCGTGCAGGCCGCCGGAGGTCGCATAGGCCTTGCCGGTGAACTTGCCGCCCGAGTGCAGCGTCGAGAGGATCACCTCCAGCGCCGACTTGTCGGGGAAGCGCGGGTGCGGGTCCACCGGGATGCCGCGCCCGTTGTCGACGATGGTCAGGCGATTGCCTTCCTCCAGCGTCACCTCGATGCGGTTGGCGTGGCCGGCGACGGCCTCATCCATCGCATTGTCGAGCACTTCGGCCGCCAGGTGGTGCAGCGCGCGCTCGTCCGTGCCGCCGATGTACATGCCGGGGCGGCGACGAACCGGCTCCAGCCCCTCGAGCACCTCGATCGACGAGGCGTCGTAGCTGTTGCTGGCGGTGGTGGAGGAGGGCGACGCGAACAGGTCTTCTGCCATGGAACAGCTATAGTACGCGGGCGACCCCAGCGCAAAGCGCGCCGGCCAGGTTCAGTGCCGGATCGCGTGGGCGAGGGCGAGGTGGAAGCTCTTGGGGTCCTCGACCATCGGCGAATGGCCAAGCGCCGGCAGCCGCACCAGCCGCGCGTTGGGAAAGGCCTTCACCGCCGCCTCCGCCGCCTGCGGCACGGTGCGCACCTTCGCCCGCACCGCCTCGGGCGCGGTGTTGGCGCGAAACGCGGTCTTGTCGAGCTGGCCGATGAGGAGGGTGACGGGCACTGCCACGCGCGACAGCTCGGCCGCGACGGGCTGCGTCTCGATCATGTCGGAAAGCCGCGCCTGGGCTTCGCGCACCGTGTCGCCCTCCGCGCTCGCATATTGCCAGGCGAGCATCGCCACCCAGCGATCATAGGCCGGGCGCCACTCGCCGTGGTAATAGTTGCGCAGCTGATAGGCCTTGATCGAGCCGGCGTCGGTCTTCGCCTCCTCGGCGCGCAGCCCGTCGAGCGGCGTATAGGGCACGCCCTCCGCCAGCGTGTCGTTCAGGCCCAGCGGGTTGACCAGCACCAGCTGCGACAGGCGCTTGGGGTAGAGCAGGGCGAAGCGCGTCGCGAGCACGCCCCCGGTCGAATGGCCGACCAGCACGACCCGCCCGGCACCCGCCCGGTCCAGCAGCGCCGCCGTCAGGCTCGCCAGCGCGTGGAAGCTGTACTGGAAGCCCGCCGGCTTGGACGATTTGCAGAAGCCGATCTGGTCGGGAGCGATCACGCGATAGCCGCGTGCGGCCAGGTCTCCGATCGTCTCGCCCCAGGTGGCCGCGCAGAAGTTCTTGCCGTGGAGCAGCACGACGGTGGTGCCGTTCGCGGCCGCGGTCGGCGCCACGTCCAGATAGGCCATGCGCACCGCCTCGCCCTGCGCGCGCGTCTCGAACCAGCGGACCGGGTAGGGATAATCGAACCGCTCCAGGTTCGCGCCGAGATCGGGTTTCGCCTGGGCAAGGGCCGGGAACGGCACCCCCGCCAGCGCCAGCGCAATCATCCAACCCGCAGTCCGCATCCTTGCCTCCTCGCAGCCCCGTCAAAATGCGATCGCCCCGGAACGGGGTTCCAGGGCGATCGGTGTTTCGTGCTCTGCCTCAGCGGACGCGCGGGCCGCCATAGGGCAGCGGCGGCGGCGGGCGTCGGTCGCGGCGGGGCAGCTGCGCCTGATAGGCGTGGCCGCAATGCTCGACGCAATACGGGAAGCCGGGGTTCACCTTGTCGCCGCAGAAGTGGAAGTCCGGCTCGCCCGGGTGGCCGATCGGCCACTTGCAGATGCGGTCGTTGAGGTCGAGCAGCGTGGTCTTGCCGGCGATCGCCTCGCTGGGGCGCGCGGGCACCAGGCGGCGGGGCGGGGCGGGCGTGATCGGCGCGCTGTTCTCGCCCGGGTTCTGGCGCAGGAAGCCGCCGGGGCCGACCGAACGCAGCGTCGGCTGGGGCCGCGACTCGGCGGCCGGCGCCGTGTCGTCCTCCTCGGCCGGTTCCGGCGCGGCGGCGCGCACGGGCTCGGGCGCGCGTACCGGCGCCGGCTTCACCGGTTCGGGGGCAGGCGGGGGCGACGCTTCGACTCGCTTGGGCGCCGGCGGCTCGACCGGCGCGGCCACGGGCGCGGCCGGGGCTGCCGCGGCGGCCTTCTTGGCCTCCGGATCATTGGCGCGAACGGGCGAGGGACGCGACTGCAGCCCCAGCCGGTGGGCCTTGCCGATCACCGCATTGCGGCTGATCCCGCCCAGCTCTTCCGCGATCTGGCTCGCCGTCTGCCCGGCTTCCCACATCTTGGTCAGCGTGGCGATGCGTTCCTCGGTCCAACTCATTCGTCGTCGTTCCCCACTCGGTTCCGGTGCGGGTTGCGGCCCGCGACGCCAGCGACTAGGCGGCACCCATGGCCGATCAGCCCCTCGCATCCGAAAACAGGATTTCCGACCCCGGTGTTCCGGTCATCCGGAACGTCAACTGGGGCGGCTTGCGTGCGCTCTATATCAAGGAGGTGCGCCGTTTCTTCAAGGTGCAGCTCCAGACGATCTGGGCACCTGCCGTGCAAACCCTCCTGTACCTCGTGGTGTTCACCACCGCGCTGGGGGCACGCGGGGCGGTTCCGGTCGGCGGCGGCACCGTCGCCTTTGCCGATTTCCTCGCGCCTGGCCTGATCGTCATGGGCATGCTCACCAACGCCTATGCCAACGCCAGCTTCTCGCTGCTGGTCGGCAAGATGCAGGGCACGATCGTCGATTATCTGATGCCGCCGCTCTCGACCGGCGAGCTGCTGGCGGCGCTGACCGGCGGCGCGGTCACCCGCGCGTTCCTGGTCGGCGGCGCGGTGTGGCTGGCGATGGCGCTGTGGCCGGGCGTGCACGTGACGCCGCAGCACCTCTGGGCGATCCTGTGGTTCGGCTTCCTGGGCTCGGTGTTCCTGGCGCTGGTGGGCGTGCTCACCTCGATCTGGGCGGAGAAGTTCGACCATGCCGCCGCGGTGCAGAACTTCGTCGTCGGGCCGCTCACGCTCCTGTCCGGCACCTTCTATTCGGTCGAGCGCCTGTCGCCGACCTTCCAGGCGATCAGTCACGCCAACCCCTTCTTCTACATCATCTCGGGCTTCCGCTACGGTTTCATCGGCACCGCCGACTCGCCCGTGCTGCTCGGCAGCCTGGTGATCCTGGGCGTCGACGTGGTGCTCGGCATCATCGCTTATCGGCTGCTCGCAACCGGCTGGAAGACCAAGAGCTGAGGCGCGTGAACCAGCCTTGGTGTTGACCGGCTTTGCCGGTCGCGCGTAAAGCAACGGGAGGGCGGCCTGGCTGGGCCGCCCTTTCGCGTTTCTGGAGCTTTTCCACCTAGCCTGAAGGAGGCCGTTCGATGTCGATCACCGCGCTCATGCCCGTTTACCCACGGTGCGGCGTGCGCCCGGTGCGAGGCGAGGGCTGCTACCTCTTCAGCGAGGACGGCACGCGCTATCTCGACTTCGCCGCCGGCATCGCGGTGAACGCGCTCGGCCACGGCCACCCGCATCTGGTGAAGGCGATCGCCGACCAGGCCGCGACCCTGATGCACGTCTCCAACCTCTACGGCAGCCCGCAGGGGGAGGCGCTGGCGCAGCGCATCGTCGACAACAGCTTTGCCGACACGGTGTTCTTCACCAACTCGGGTGCCGAGGCGGTGGAGTGCGCGATCAAGACCGCGCGCCGCTACCACTACGCCAACGGCAATCCGGAGCGGCACAAGCTCATCACCTTCCAGAACGCCTTCCACGGGCGCACGCTCGGCGCGATCTCCGCGACCGACCAGCCCAAGATGCGCGACGGGTTCGAGCCGCTGCTGCCCGGCTTCGACTATGTGTCCTTCAACGATCTGGAGGGCGCGCTCGCCAAGATCGACGACGAGACCGCCGGCTTCCTGGTCGAGACGGTCCAGGGCGAGGGCGGGCTGATGGCCGCGACGCCGGAGTTCCTCCAGGGCCTGCGCAAGGCATGCGACGAGCACGGCCTGCTGCTGGTGCTGGACGAGGTGCAGTGCGGCTATGGCCGTACCGGCACCTTCTTCGCGCACGAGCAATATGGCGTCACGCCCGACATCATGTCGGTTGCCAAGGGCATCGGCGGCGGCTTCCCGCTCGGCGCCTGCCTCGCGACCGAGGAAGCGGCCAAGGGCATGGTCTATGGCACCCACGGTTCGACCTATGGCGGCAACCCGCTCGCGATGGCGGCGGGCCAGGCGGTGCTCGACGTGATGCTGGAGCCGGGCTTCCTCGATCATGTAAAGCAGATGGGCGAGCGCCTGCGCTCGGCCCTCGAGCAGATGATCCCCAACCACGACCACCTGTTCGAGGAGGTGCGCGGCAAGGGGCTGATGCTCGGCATCAAGCTCAAGGCCGACGCGCGTGAGTTCGTGGCGCATTTGCGCGACAACCATCAGCTGCTGACCGTCTCGGCCGGCGGCAACGTGGTGCGCGTGCTGCCGCCGCTGGTGATCGACGAGCGCCACATCGCCGAGGCGGTGGAAAAGCTCTCCGCCGGCGCGCGCACCTTCGTGCCCGTCGCCGACGATTGATCCTCGCCACCTGACATCGACCGGCCCGTCCTGGCCGTCCGCCCTCGCGAACGGGGCGGCCGGTCCGGCGGGGAGCCAAGGGCCTTTGCCATGACCCAGACCCGTCACTTCCTCGATCTCTCCTCCGCCGGCGCCGACGGCGTCGCCGCGATGCTCGCCGACGCGCTCGACCGCAAGCAGGCCCGCGCCGGCTTTCCCAAGGGGCGCCCCGACGCCGACGCGCCGCTCGCCGGCCACACGCTGGCGATGGTGTTCGAGAAATCCTCCACCCGCACTCGCGTGTCGTTCGACATGGCGATGCGCCAGCTCGGCGGCAGCGCGGTGATCCTCGACAGCGGCACCAGCCAGCTCGGCCGCGGCGAGACGGTCGCCGACACCGCGCGCGTGCTGTCAGGCTATTGCGACGCCATCATGGTGCGCACCGACGACCATGCGAAGCTGGAGGAGATGGCGGCCTATGCCACCGTCCCCGTCATCAACGGCCTCACCGACAATTCGCACCCTTGCCAGATCATGGCGGACCTGCTGACGGTGATCGAGGCCGGCCAGGCGCTGCCGGGCAGCAAATGGGCGTGGCTGGGCGACGGAAACAACGTCCTCCACTCGATCATCGAGGCGGGCGGGCTGATGCACTTCGACGTGGTCGCTGCTTGTCCGGAAGGCTTCGACCCCGCGCCCCAGGTGCTGGAAGCGGCGGGCGCCCGCGCGCGCGTCTGCCGCGATCCGCTGGAGGCGGTGTCCGGTGCCGACGTGATCGTCACCGACACCTGGATCTCGATGGGCCAGGCCCATGCCGATGCGAAGCTTGCGGCCATGGCGCCGTTCCAGGTGACGGAGGCGCTGATGGCCGCCGCCAAGCCCGACGCGAAGTTCCTCCACTGCCTGCCCGCCCACCGCGGGGAGGAGGTGGTGCCGGAGGTGATCGACGGGCCGCAGTCGCTGATCTGGCCGGAGGCGGCGAACCGCCTCCACGCGCAGAAGTCGGTCCTGCGCTGGTGCTTCGGCCAGGTGGGCTGAGCGACCCGCATTCATCCCCGTTCGTGCTGAGTAGGGGCTGAGCTTGCCGAAGCCCCATATCGAAGCATCCTTCGATACGCCATTTCGACTTCCCTCAATGGCTACTCAGGACGAACGGGCTCCCCAATAAGAGGCTCTGAGGCGGCTTCGGCGCATGAGTTGCCGAACGCGCGCGGCTTCCTATCTCTATTCCACACCACCGAGCGCCGTTTCGCCCCCCCACAAGGGGCCGCTCTTCTTCTCCCATGCGGGCGGAAGGAGAAGGGCAGGGCTCGGACAGGCTCAGCCCGAACGGTAGACACCATGCAGGAACCCACCGCCACCGATCTCGACCGCGCGATCGGCTTCACCATTCCCGATCGGGACGCCCGCGGCCGCATCACCCGGCTGGGGCCCGTGCTCGATTCGATCCTCTCCGCGCACGCCTATCCGCCGGCGATCGAGACGCTGCTGGCCGAGGCGCTGGCGCTCACCGCATTGCTCGGCTCGACGCTGAAGGGCGAAGAGGGGCAGCTCACGCTCCAGGCGCAGACGCAGAACGGCGTCGTGCGGCTGATGGTCTGCGACTTCAAGGCCGGCGAGCTGCGCGGCTACGTGGACTATGACGCCGAGCGGCTGGCGGCGCTGCCGGAGGCGCCGTCGCTGTTCGCGCTGTTCGGCAACGGCTATCTTGCGATCACCTTCGACCAGGCGGTGACCGGCGAGCGCTACCAGGGCATCGTGCCGCTGGACGGCGAGTCGCTGGCGGACGCGGCGCAGAGCTACTTCCTCCAGTCGGAGCAGATCCCGAGCCTGGTGCGCCTGGGCGTCGGTCGCGATGCGGCCGGCCGGCCGGTTGCGGGCGGGCTGTTCCTGCAACACCTGCCCGATGGCGAGGAGGGGCGCGATCGTATCCACACCCGCCTCGATCACCCGCAGTGGCAGCACGTCGAGGCACTCGGCGCCACCATGGGCGCGGACGAGCTCACGGATGCGGCGCTTCCGCTGGAGACGCTGGTCTGGCGGCTGTTCAACGAGGAGCGCGAGGTGCTGGTGCAGGGAAGCACGGCCATGAGCCGCGGCTGCCGCTGCGACGTGACCTACATCCAGCAGGTGCTGTCGCGCTTCCCGGAGGAGGAGCGGCGCGAGATGGCCGACGAGAACGGCCTGATCACCGTCGACTGCGCCTTTTGCGCCACCAAGTTCCCGGTGCCGTTCGAGACGGCGCTCTCCTGACGTTGCATCCGCGGCAGGCAGCCCCCACATGCGCGGCGGGGGCTGCCGCGCTGCGGCAAACGGAAGGTGAGACATGAGGGGTGGGGGCGCAGGTCGCGCCATTCTGGCCGCAGTCGCGGCGATACTCGGTGCGGCGTCTGCCGTAGCGGTGGTTCCGGGCTCCGGACTAAAGGCGACAGCGTCGATCGAGCCGGGGCTGTGGCAGGTCCGCGAACGCGGTGCGAAGGCGGGGGGGCGCAATCTGTGCGTCCGCGATGTCGGCGCGCTGGTTCAGCTCCGTCATGCCGGCGTGCAGTGCTCGCGCTTCGTCATCGAAGATGCCGGAAATCGCGCGACGGTACACTATACCTGTCCCGGATTGGGACATGGGCGGACCACGATCACGGTCAATACCTCGCACGCGCTGACGGTCGAGACGCAGGGCATCGCCGAAGGCTTGCCGTTCCAGGAGGAATATTGGGTCCGGCGCCTCGGCAGCTGTTCGGCCGGCTGCAGCCGTTAAGGCTGGGTTTATGCAGGCCGTTCTACGAAGCGAATAGCCGGATTTCGGCGCATGTTCCCCTAACAACATGATCCTCGGGCCGCTCTTCAGCGGCCCGTTCTTTGCCGGTCCCGCGCTTCGCGGTTGACCGCTTGAGTCGCGGGACGCGATCTCCTAGTCCTCTTGAGGACGCTACGTAGTAATTCGTACGCGGTTTACCGGAGCGCGGCCACGTACGGTCGCTAAGGGCGTGGCGCGTTTTTGCGGTGCAGCGTATGCCTTCTGTGCTCTTCGGCCTCCGTAGGGGGCGGTTACTTCGGGGCCGAAGCGCATATCAGGGGAGAGTCGGGAGACGATCCGTGGGTTGGCTTTGTATGGTGATGGGCCACAAGCACGCGAAGCGTGTGTGGCACGATGGGGTCGACTTTCGCGCCCGCTGCATGCGCTGCAGCGAAGAGATGCTGCGCGATGACGTCCGGGGCGAATGGCGCCTCTTCGATCCGGTTCGGGACGCCGATCCGACGCGTACCGAGAAGCCGGACCGCCAGTCCCGCGCGGGCTGAGACGTCGCCTCCGATCCTCAACCGCGGGGCGCGCGCCCCGCAAAGCTGACCAGGCTCTCGCTGCCGTCCTTGGCAAGCGCCGACACGCCGACGAAATGGTCGTCGACGATCACGCCCTTCAGCACATGGCTCGTGCCCGTCACGTCCACATGGTCCGTCCAGTCCTGGCGATCGTTGCGGCGCCAGCGGATGCGATATCCGGCGGCGCCCGCGACCGGCTGCCACCGCGCCGTCGTGTCGGTGCTGAGCGCGCCCGCGATCGTAACCCCCTCGGGTGCGGCCGGCGCCGCTGCCAGCCGCGCCAGCGTCGCCACGTTCAGGGCGGTCACCTTCGCGAGATAGGGGAAGTCCATCCGGTCGACCGTGTCACCATAGACGCGGCCGCTCTCGGTGCGCAGGTTCTGGTGCTGGGCGTCGTAGTTCTCGACCCCCACGGAGAAGCGCACGGCCGGGTAGCCGAGCTTCAGGAACGGCTCATGGTCGCCGCCGCGGCCGAACCGGTCGGGGCGGCGTTCGAGCACCGCGTCGAGCCCGCCCGGCACGGTTGCCGCAACGCCGTTGATCGCCTTGGCGAGCGACCGGCTGGGGCCGTCGTCCTCGCCACCGGCCGCGCGGCGCGCGATCTGCTGCTCCAGCGATTCGGAACTGCGGATGCCTTCGGAGAACACCCGCACCCGGTCCGCGACTCGCCGCCCGTCGAGGCCGATCGTGTTGCCGACGATGTCGTTGTTGAGCACCGCGCTCACCGTCCAGCCGCGTTCGCGCGCGGTGTCGGCGAGCAGCTCGCCGCCCCACAGTCCCTGTTCCTCGCCCGACAGCGCCGCATAGACGATGGTCGCGTCGAACTTCTCCTTCGAAAGGATGCGCGCCGCCTCCAGCACCAGCGCCACGCCCGATGCGTCGTCATTGGCCCCCGGCGCGTCGCTGGTCGCGTCCATGACGTCCGTCACGCGGCTGTCGATGTGCCCCATCACGATCACCACCCGCTTGGGATCGCGCCCTTGCTGGAAGCCGAGCACGTCGACGATCTGCACACCATTGGGTGCGCGCGGGCCGGTGAAGCTGCGGGCGATGTTCGCCACCGTGATGCAGCCGCCGCATGCCTCGCCGATCCGGCCCATCTCGTTCGCGAACCAGCGCCGCGCCGCGCCGATCCCGCGACTGGGGTGGTCGGCCGACGACAGCGTGTGGCGGGTGCCGAACGACACCAGCTTCTCGACGTCCGCCTTCATCCGCTCGGGCCTGGGCGCCTCGCGCGCCGCGGCAGGGATGGCGAGGGCAAGCAGCGGCAGCAGGAAAAGGGTTCGCATCTGCACGATCATGCCGGGCCAGCCAGATGCACTCAAGCGGCTTTGGACACACGCGATCGAGCAGTAGGTGGGCACATCGACAAAATGCTGCGGTGCAATAAGCCGATGTGCCGCGACCCCGTCAAATATTTCCGCCAGAAGCGGTGCGTATCGCTTACGTAAAGGCAAAATAATGCTTGGCTGATGCGACTTAATTCGGTGGTGTAG
This sequence comes from Sphingomonas sp. ACRSK, assembly GCF_022346685.1. Taxonomy (NCBI): domain Bacteria; kingdom Pseudomonadati; phylum Pseudomonadota; class Alphaproteobacteria; order Sphingomonadales; family Sphingomonadaceae; genus Sphingomonas; species Sphingomonas sp. ACRSK. Next base: position 51,288 of record NZ_JAKRNR010000006.1, read on the forward strand.
CGTTGATGGCCCGGGAAGTTGGTCGGCCGTTTTTGCCGCGCTCGCTCCCCAGCGGGCGGGGCAATGCTGTCCGGTGCCGCATGAAGGTAACCTCGACAGGGAGGCCCCCATGACTGAGTCCGACACGATCGTGGAAGCATTGGACGCGCGCGTACGGCGCCGAAACGAAAGGCGCGAATTTTTCTCGCGGGCATTCGGTGCCGCGGCACTGACCACGGCAGGCGCGGTGGCGCTCTCGCGCTCCGGGCCCGCCCGGGCACAGGCCGTGACCGACGCCGACATCCTCAATTTCGCGCTGAACCTCGAATATCTCGAGGCGCAGTTCTACAGCTTCGCCGCCACGGGAGAGGGGCTGCCGCAGTCGATGCTCGGCGGGATGTCGCAGCAGGGTGCCGTCAACGGCGGCCGCAGGGTCGATTTCCAGGATCCGGTGGTGGCGCAATATGCGCGCGAGATCGCCGGGGACGAGCGTGCGCACGTCACCTTCCTGCGCGAACAGCTCGCCTCGGCCGCGGTCGCGCAGCCGGCGATCGACATCAGCGCCACGCCGACCAGCGCCTTCTCGGGTGCCGCACGGGCAGCCGGGCTGATCGGCACGGGCGAAACGTTCGACCCCTACGCCAATGACCAGAATTTTCTGCTCGGCGCCTTCATTTTCGAGGACGTCGGCGTGTCGGCCTACAAGGGTGCGGCGGCGCTGATCACCAACAAGACCTATCTGGAGGCGGCCGCCGGGATCATGGCGGTGGAGGCGTATCACGCCGCCATCCTGCGCACGACGCTGTACAGCAAGGGCGTCGAGACACCGATGATCCGCGACTCCGTTCAGAAAATCTCGGACGCGCGCGATTCGCTCGACGGCCGCGACGATCGCGACCAGGGCATTTCTCCGGTCGAGGACGACAACGACGAGTTGATGTCGAACGTCGCGCTGGTCGACGACAATGCGCTCGCCTTCGGCCGGACCACCGCCCAGGTGCTCAACATCGTCTACCTCAACAACGCCGCGGCCACGATGGGCGGGTTCTTCCCCGCCGGTGTCAACGGCACCATCCGCAGCAGCGCGGCGAACTGAGCCCGCGGGTTCGATCAGGGAGACTTCACATGATGGACATCGAATCCAAGCGGCGGATCCTGCAGGCGGTCGAGCATCGCCGGGCCGAGCGTCGCCGCTTCCTCCGCTACGCCGGCACCGCGACCGCGATGGCGGGCGGGCTGTCGCTGCTGGCCGCCTGCGACGACGACGATGACGGCGACGTCGTAACGCCGACGCCCACCCCGACGCCCACGCCGACCGCCAGCTCGGGCATCGCCGACGTGAACGTCCTCAACTTCGCGCTGAACCTGGAATATCTGGAGGCGCAGTTCTACAGCTTCGCCACCACCGGGCAGAGCCTGCCCGTTGACATGCTCGGCGGCGTCGGTCGGGCGGGTGCGGTCCAAGGCGGACGCGCGGTAACCTTCACCGATCCCGTGGTCGCGCAATATGCACGCGAGATCGCCTACAACGAACGCCACCACGTCGCCTTCCTCCGCGAGGCGCTGGGCAACGCGGCGATCGCCCAGCCGGCGATCAACATCGGCGGCGATGCGGCAGGACCCTTTACCGCCGCGGCTCGGTCGGCGGGCGTGGTCGGCAGCAACGACACGTTCGATCCCTATGCGAGCGACGAGAACTTCCTGCTCGCCGCCTATCTGTTCGAAGATGTGGGCGTGACCGCCTACAAGGGTGCGGCGCCGCTGCTCACCAATCCGACCTACATCGACGCGGCCGCGGGCATCCTCGCGACCGAGGGCTACCATGCCGGGCTGCTGCGCACGGCGCTCTACTCCAAGGGTATCGAGATGCCGAGCCTCATCACCTCGGCGAACCGGATCAGCGATGCGCGCGACTCGCTCGACGGCAGCAGCGATCTCGATCAGGGGATCACGAGGGACGGCAATGCCAACCTGGTGCCGGCGGACGAAGACGGCATCGCGTTCAGCCGCTCCACGGGCCAGGTGCTCAACATCGTGTACCTGAATGCCGCATCGACGGGTTCGGGCGGCTTCTTCCCCGTGGGCGTCAACGGCGCCTTCGTGACGAGCGGTCCCGCCTGACGCAGGCCGGGTCCGGGCGGCTGCCGGCCGGCGGCCGCCCGTGCTTCCTCAACTCAGCCGGTCGATCGCCTCCCGGTCCAGGCTGCCCGGGATGATCATCACCGGCACGGGCAGCGTGCCCGCGTCGGTGCCGGAGAAGTGGCTCACCAGCGGCCCAGGGGCGCCGCTTGCCGCCGCGCCCAGCACCAGCGCGGCGATTTCGGGGTTGCCGGCAATCATCTCCCGCACGATCGCCGGGCCATCGCCCTCACGGACGGTCAGCGCCGGCTTCAGGCCCGACTCTTCCAGCAGCGTACCCGCGGCGGCGGCGACCAGGCCCTGCGCACGCTGCTGGGTTTCCTGCTCCATGGTCGCCATCACGCCGCCCCATTGGACGAATTCCGGCCGCTCGATCAGCGCCAGGATCTCGACCGAGCCGCCGGTCTTCACCGCGCGCCGCGCGGCAAAGCGCAGCGCGATCTGCGACTCGGGACTTTCGTCGATCACCACCAGATACGTACGCATCGAAAACGCTCCCCTTTGGTTTGAAGCGTGGCGACGCTCGGCCGTTCACGCAAGCCCACGGGGTTGACCGGTGCGGCTGTGACGGCAAAGGAAGGTCAGAGCCCCGAGAGGATCCAGCTGTACCCATGTCGATCGAAATCAAGATGCCCGCGCTTTCCCCCACCATGGAGGAGGGAACCCTCGCCAAGTGGCTGGTGAAAGAGGGCGACACCGTTCGTTCCGGCGACCTGATGGCGGAGATCGAGACCGACAAGGCGACGATGGAGTTCGAGGCGGTGGACGAGGGCGTGATCGCCAAGATCCTCGTCGCCGAGGGTTCGGACAATGTGAAGGTTGGCACCGTGATCGCGATCCTGACGGGTGAGGGCGAGGACGCGAGCTCGATCGAGGCACCGGCAGCCGCTGCACCGGCAGCTGCTGCGCCGGCCGCGACGCCCGCTCCGGCAGCGAGCCCGGCTCCTGCCGAGCAGCCTAAGGCGGAGGCGAAGCCCGCTGCCGCTCCGGCAGCCCCGGCCAGCAGCGGCAGCCGCGTGAAGGCCAGCCCGCTCGCACGTCGACTCGCCGCCGAAAAGGGCATCGACCTCGCGGGCCTCAGCGGCTCCGGCCCCAACGGCCGCATCGTCAAGGCCGACCTCGACAGCGCCAAGCCGGGCCAGGCGAAGGCAGCGGCTCCCGCACCGGGCGCCTCGGCCGGCGCTGCGGCCAGCGTTCCCGCCGGCGGGACTGCGCCGAGCCAAGAGACCAAGGCGGTCTGGTACGACGAGTCGATCCCGCACGAGGTTTCGAAGCTCTCGAACATCCGCAAGACGATCGCGCGCCGCCTGACCGAGGCGAAGCAGACGATCCCGCACATCTACCTGACGGTCGACGTGCGCCTGGACGCGCTGCTCAAGCTGCGCGGCGAGCTCAACAAGAGCCTGGACGCGCGCGGTGTGAAGCTGTCGGTCAACGACCTGCTCATCAAGGCGCTCGGCATCGCGCTCGAGCAGAGCCCGAAGTGCAACGTGACGTTCCTGGGCGACCAGCTCGTCAGCTACAGCCGCGCCGACGTGTCGGTCGCGGTCTCCACGCCGACCGGCCTGATCACCCCGATCATCCGCGACGCGGCGGCCAAGGGCGTCGCCCGCATCTCGACCGAGATGAAGGAGCTCGCCGGCCGCGCCAAGGAGAACAAGCTGAAGCCCGAGGAATATCAGGGCGGCACCGCCAGCCTCTCCAACATGGGCATGTTCGGCATCAAGCAGTTTGAGGCGGTCATCAACCCGCCGCAGGGCATGATCCTGGCGGTCGGCGCGGGCGAGAAGCGCCCGTACATCGTCGACGACGCGCTCGGCGTCGCGACCGTGATGACGGCGACCGGCAGCTTCGATCACCGCGCGATCGACGGTGCGGACGGCGCCCAGATGCTCAAGCTGTTCAAGGCTTTGGTCGAGCAGCCGATGGGCCTGCTTGCTTGAGGCCCGGGCGCAGCCGGTGGTTGCTAGGCGGAGCGCGGCGATGAAGGTGCGGATTGCGATCGAGCTGATCCAGATCGTGTTGAGCGTCGCGGCCGTCGTGGGGGTGGGGATGCTCTCCGCTTGGTCCTACCGGCCCGCGCGCGACGACGTCGAGCTGGTGACGCTGGGCGCGGTGCTGGTGGTGGTGGTGCTCGGCATCCGCCAGCTGCAGCGCGCCATCGCCGAACAGCGTCTCGCCCGCGAGGGTCTGACCCATGACTGACGGCCCGCCCCAGGGGCAGCCGGCGCTGCGCGTCACCACCATGCCCGCCGACGCCAATCCTTATGGCGACATCTTCGGCGGCTGGCTGATGAGCCAGATGGACATGGCCGCCGGCCTCACCGCCGCACGCCACGCCCGCGGCCGCGCCGTCACCATCGCGGTGGAGGCGATGCAGTTCCACGCCCCCGTCGCGGTTGGCGACGAGGTGTCGGTCTATGCCGAGCTGGTGAAGACCGGCCGCACCTCCATGACGATCGAGGTCGAGGCCTGGCGCCGCGGCCGCCACGTCGAGGAACAATGCCGGGTCACCCAGGCGCGCTTCGTCTTCGTCGCGATCGACGAGAACCGGCGCCCGCGCCCGATCAACACCGTACAATCCTGAAGAATCGCAGAACGGAAGCACCAAGCCATGGCTGAAACCTACGACCTCATCGTTCTCGGCTCGGGGCCGGGCGGCTATGTCGCGGCGATCCGTGCGGCGCAGCTGGGCCTCAAGACCGCGATCGTCGAGCGCGAGAACCTGGGCGGCATCTGCCTCAACTGGGGCTGCATCCCGACCAAGGCGCTGCTGCGCTCGGCCGAGATCTTCCACTATATGCAGCACGCCAAGGATTATGGCCTGGTCGCCGACAAGATCAGCGCGGACCTGGATGCGGTGGTGAAGCGCTCGCGCGGCGTCGCCAAGCAGCTCAACCAGGGCGTCACCCACCTGATGAAGAAGAACAAGGTGGCGGTGCACATGGGCACCGGCAAGCTGACGGGGAAGGGCAAGCTGACCGTCACGGGCCAGGACGGCAAGACCACCGAGCTTGCGGCCAAGAACATCATCGTCGCGACCGGCGCGCGCGCCCGCGACCTGCCGAACCTGCCGGCGGACGGCAAGCGCGTGTGGACCTATCGCCATGCGATGACGCCCAGTGAGATGCCGAGCAAGCTGCTGGTCATCGGATCGGGCGCGATTGGCATCGAGTTCGCCAGCTTCTACAACGACATGGGCGCCGAAGTTACCGTCGTGGAGATGATGGACCGCATCGTCCCCGTCGAGGACGCGGACATCTCCACCTTCCTGGAAAAGTCGCTCACCAAGCAGGGCATGAAGATCCTGACGAGCGCCAAGATCGACAAGATCTCCGCCGACGCCAACGGCGTGAAGGCGACGATCACGGGCAAGGACGGCAAGGCGTTCGACGGCGAGTACAGCCATGTCATCGTCGCGATCGGCATCGTCCCGAACACCGCCGACATTGGTCTCAAGGAACTGGGCGTCGCGATGAACGACCGCGGCTTCCTGGAGACCGACGCCACCTGCAAGACCAACGTCGACGGCCTGTGGGCGATCGGCGACATCACCGCGCCGCCCTGGCTCGCCCACAAGGCCAGCCACGAGGGGGTGATCGCGGTCGAGGCGATCGCGGGCAAGCACCCGCACGCGATGGACGTCCGCAACATCCCCGGCTGCACCTATTGCCACCCGCAGATCGCGAGCGTCGGCCTGACCGAGGCGAAGGCCAAGGAAGCGGGCTATGAGGTGAAGGCGGGAACCTTCCCCTTCATCGGCAACGGCAAGGCGATCGCGCTGGGCGAGGCCGAGGGCTTCATCAAGACGGTGTTCGACGCCAAGACCGGCGAACTGCTCGGCGCGCACATGATCGGCGCCGAAGTGACCGAGATGATCCAGGGCTACACCGTCGGCAAGACGCTGGAGACCACGGAAGCCGAGCTGATGGAAACGGTGTTCCCGCACCCGACCATGTCCGAGGCGATGCACGAGAGTGTGCTCGCCGCCTACGGACGCGCCCTGCACATCTGATCCGGCCGGCGGGCGGTCCTTTGGGCCGTCCGCCGCCTCCTGTCTGGCTGACGGCTTCGGAACGGCCTTCGCGAACGCACGTTGTTGCCCGCGAAGGAGACGCCGCCATGACCAAAGCCGTTCCGATGCTGATGCTGCCGCTCGTTGCCCTGCTCGGCGCCTGTGGAGGCGGCGAAGAGGTCCGCGTGACCAACGACGAGAACGTCGTCCTCAACGACAGCTACGACAACATGGCCTTCTCGAACGATGGCGAGGATCCCGCCAACGCGATGGGCAGCGCGGGCGGGACGGACGGCGCCATGATGGGCAACGGCACCGACGCCAACATGGCGATGCCAGCCACGAACGACACGCTGCCGATCGCCAACGACGCGACGCCGACTCGCTGAGCGAGGCGGCGGTCTGCCCACGCTTCATCGCAAATCAAGGAACGGGGGCGTGCAGACTGCGTTGCACAGCCCCGAAGGAGAGAGCGCATGAAGAAGCTTTTGCTGATCGGGGCCGTGTTGCCCGCACTGGCGGGCCTCGCGGCCTGCGGCGATCGTACCACGACCGACAACACCAACACGGTGGTTGTCGATGAGGGCACGGCCAACGACACCGTGCTGACCGACGAGACGCTGGACGGCAACGCCGCCGCCACGACCGGCAACGCGACCGATGCAGCGGGCCTGACCGCGCAGAGCTTCGCCAACACCATGGCCGCCAGCGACACGTTCGAGATCGAATCGGCCAAGATCGCGCAGGACAAGGCGACGGTGCCTGCGCTCAAGAAGTTCGCGGCACAGATGGTGAAGGATCACACCGCCTCCACCGCCAAGCTGAAGACCGCGGCCGCCAGCGCCAACGTCACCCCGGCGCCGGCGCTCACCGCCGAGCAGAATGCGAACCTGGAAGCGCTGCGCGCCGCCAGCGGTGCCGATTTCGACACCGTCTACAAGCAGCAGCAGGTCGCAGCCCACCAGCAGGCGCTCTCCGCGCTGCAGGGCTATGCCGCCAATGGCGAGGCTGCCTCGCTCAAGACCTTCGCCTCGAACACCGCCCCGGTGGTCGAAGGCCATCTGAAGGAAGTGCAGGGGATGTGATCCCCGGCGGCGGGCGCGAAGGCTCTGCGCTTTCGCACCCGCCGCATTTTCTCTCCCGAGTGGATTGACCGAACCTGCATCCGCCCCGACCAAGGGGCGAACGCGTGCAGGGGGATGATGATGCGGAACTTGGGGGTGGCGGCTGCGGCCGCAGCGGCGGCATTCACGCCGCCGGCATTCAGCCAGACGACGAACTCGGAAACGGTCGTGGTGACGGCCGATCGCATGCTCGACGTCCAGAGCGGCCGGCTACTCGATCAGCCGGTGGTGGTGATCACCGACGGGCGCATCGCCTCGGTCGCGACCGGCAACGCCCGGCCGCTGATTCCGGCGGGTGCGACTAGCATCGATCTTCCGGGCAAGACGATCGTCCCTGGCCTGATCGACATGCACGTCCATCTGACCAGCAATCCGAAGTACGGCGGCTACACCGGCCTCCAGTTCACCGACAGCTTCTGGGTGGCGCAGGCGGCGGGCAATGCCGCGCGGACGCTGCGCGCCGGCTTCACCACCGTGCGCAACGTCGGGTCGGATAACTACGCCGACGTCGGCTTGAAGCAGGCGATCGAGGAGGGCTGGATCGAGGGACCGCGCATCGTCCCCGCCGCCTATGCGCTCGGCGCCACCGGCGGTCACTGCGACGAGACCTTCCTGCCGCCCTCCTTCCAGCGCGTCTCGCCCGCCATGGGCGACAGCCCGGAGGAGCTGAAGAAGCGGGTGCGCGAGCAGCGCAAATATGGCGCCGAGGTCATCAAGGTCTGCGCCACCGGCGGCGTCTTCTCCCGCAATACCGAGCCCGGCGTGCAGCAGCTCCATGAAGAGGAGCTCAAGGCCGTCGCCGACGAGGCGCATTTCTGGAAGCTCAAGACCGCCGCCCACGCCCACGGCGCCGAAGGGATCAAGGCCGCGATCCGCGCCGGCATCGACACGATCGAGCACGTCAGCTTCATCGACGACGAGGGCATCCGCCTCGCGCGGGAGCGCGGCACCTGGCTCGGCTTCGACGTCTACAACACCGAATACACGCTGGCCGAAGGCAAGGCGAACGGCGTCCTGCCGGAGAATATCGAGAAGGAACGCCGCGTCGGCACGCTCCAGCGCGAGAACTTCGGCCGTGCGGCGAAGGCGGGCGCACGCATGATCTTCTCGACCGACGCCGGCATCTATCCCCATGGCGACAATGCGCGCCAGTTCGCGGTCATGGTCCGCTTCGGCATGACGCCGCTGGACGCGATCCGCACCGCCACGTGGAATGCCGCGCAGGCGCTGGGCCGAGAGGCGGACGTGGGGGCGATCGCGGTCGGCCGCTTCGGCGATCTCGTGGCGGTGGACGGCGATCCCACCCGGGACGTGACCCTGCTCGCACGTCCCGCAGCGGTGGTGAAGGGCGGCAAGCTCGTCACCGGCCGTCAGGGCGGGTGACCCGCGGCCGGTGGGGCGGGGCAGGGGGGCGGTGCCTTTCCCCTACCGGCCGCGCCATTGACCGTGCGCGGGCGAGCGCGTATAGGCGCGCCCGTTCAATGGGATGGTTCCGGTTTCCGGTCCCGACCTGCTGGGCAGCGCTGAACGTTGTTGGAGACCTAAGGCCCCGGGGCGTCTCGCCGCGTGGCCTTTGCGCATTCCTGTCACGACTCCGGCAAAGTAACCGTTTGAAAGGTGAAGGGCTTCATGCCGACGATCAACCAGCTGGTCCGCAAGGGCCGCGAACTGCAGAAGACCAAGTCCAAGGTCCCTGCGATGGAGCAGAACCCGCAGAAGCGCGGCGTCTGCACCCGTGTGTACACGACGACCCCGAAGAAGCCGAACTCGGCTCTGCGCAAGGTGGCCAAGGTTCGCCTGACCAACCAGCGCGAAGTCATCAGCTACATCCCGGGCGAGGGCCACAACCTCCAGGAGCACTCGGTGGTGCTCATCCGCGGCGGCCGTGTGCGCGACCTTCCGGGCGTGCGCTACCACGTGCTGCGCGGCGTGCTCGACACCCAGGGTGTCAAGGACCGCCGTCAGTCCCGCTCCAAGTACGGCGCCAAGCGTCCGAAGTAAGCCGGCCGCTGTTGCGGTCCATTCAGGCTGAAGTTTTAAAGGAATAAAGCAGATGGCACGTCGTCGTCGTCCCGAGAAGCGGGAAATCCTGCCGGATCCCGTCTACGGGGATCAGGTTCTTTCGAAGTTCATGAATTCGGTGATGCTGGACGGCAAGAAGTCCGTCGCCGAAGCCATCGTCTATGGTGCGTTCGAGACCATCGAAGCGCGCGCCAAGCGTGACCCGATCGGCGTCTTCCACGACGCGCTCGGCAACGTGAAGCCGGGCATCGAGGTCCGCAGCCGCCGCGTTGGCGGTGCGACCTACCAGGTTCCGGTCGAAGTCCGTCCGGAGCGTGCGCAGGCGCTCGCGATCCGCTGGCTGATCGCCTCGGCCCGCAACCGCAGCGAGAACACCATGGCAGCCCGTCTGTCGGGTGAGCTGATGGACGCCGCCAACAACCGCGGCAACGCCGTCAAGAAGCGCGAAGACACGCACCGCATGGCGGAAGCGAACCGCGCCTTCTCGCACTACCGCTGGTAACAGCGGGTCCGGCGGTCTTCCGCTGGCAACACAACCGACCTATATGATGGGGAGCCGGTCACGCCGGCTCCCCACATCGCTAAGGAAGAACGATCATGGCCCGCAGCCATCCGCTCGAGCGCTATCGCAATATCGGCATCATGGCGCACATCGACGCCGGCAAGACGACCACGACCGAACGCATCCTCTATTACACCGGCAAGTCCTACAAGATCGGCGAAGTGCACGAAGGCACCGCGACGATGGACTGGATGGAGCAGGAGCAGGAGCGCGGGATCACGATCACCTCGGCGGCGACCACGTGCAAGTGGCGCGCTGAAGAGGGCAAGGGCGAAGAGCACCTGATCAACATCATCGACACCCCCGGCCACGTCGACTTCACGATCGAAGTCGAGCGTTCGCTGCGCGTGCTCGACGGTGCGGTTGCCTGCTTCGACGGCGTTGCCGGCGTGGAGCCGCAGTCGGAGACCGTGTGGCGCCAGGCGGACAAGTACAAAGTTCCGCGGATGTGCTTCGTCAACAAGCTCGATCGCACCGGCGCGAACTTCTATTACTGCGTGGACACGATCGTCGAGCGTCTCGGCGCGCGTCCGGCCGTGCTGTACATCCCGATCGGCGAGGAAGGCGGCTTCAAGGGCCTGGTCGACCTGGTCGAGAACCGCGCGATCATCTGGCTCGACGAGAGCCTGGGCGCGAAGTTCGAATATCGCGAGATCCCCGACGAGCTGAAGGAAAAGGCCGCGAAGTATCGCAGCGACCTGATCGAGATGGCCGTCGAGCAGGACGATGCGCTCATGGAAGCGTATCTCGAGGGCAACGAGCCGTCGGTCGCCGACCTCAAGAAGCTGATCCGCAAGGGCACGCTCGAGATGTCGTTCGTTCCGATCCTTTGCGGTTCGGCGTTCAAGAACAAGGGCGTTCAGCCGCTGCTCGACGCGGTGGTCGACTATCTGCCGTCGCCGCTCGACATTCCCGACGTGCAGGGCGTGAAGCTCGACGGCGAGACCGCGGACTCGCGTCCGCCGGAAGACAATGCGCCGTTCTCGGCTCTGGCCTTCAAGATCATGAACGATCCGTTCGTCGGCTCGCTCACCTTCACCCGCATCTATTCGGGCACGCTGACCAAGGGCAGCTACCTGAACTCGGTGAAGGACAAGAAGGAAAAGATCGGCCGTATGCTCCTCATGCACGCGAACTCGCGTGAGGACATCGAAGAAGCGCGCGCCGGCGACATCGTCGCGATCGCGGGCCTCAAGGAGACGACGACCGGCGACACGCTGTGCGACGCGTCGAACCCGATCATCCTGGAGCGGATGGAATTCCCCGAGCCCGTGATCGAGCTTTCGGTGGAGCCGAAGACCAAGGCCGACCAGGAAAAGATGGGCATCGCGCTCAACCGCCTGGCTGCCGAGGATCCCTCGTTCCGCGTTTCGACCGACCACGAGTCGGGCCAGACCATCATCAAGGGGATGGGCGAGCTCCACCTCGAGATCCTGGTCGACCGCATGAAGCGCGAGTTCAAGGTCGAGGCGAACGTCGGTGCGCCGCAGGTGGCGTATCGCGAGTATCTCGCCAAGCCCGTCGAGCTGACCTACACCCACAAGAAGCAGTCGGGTGGTTCGGGCCAGTTCGGTGAAGTCAAGGTTCAGGTGAAGCCGGGCGAGCGTGGCTCGGGCTACCAGTTCTTCGACGAGATCAAGGGCGGCAACATCCCGCGCGAGTACATCCCGTCGGTGGAGAAGGGCTTCCGCGAGACGGCGCAGACGGGCTCGCTGATCGGCTTCCCGATCATCGACTTCGAAGTGCACCTGATCGACGGTAAGTACCACGACGTCGACTCGTCGGCGCTGGCGTTCGAAATCTGCGCCCGTGGCGCGATGCGTGAGGCCGCTCAGAAGGCCGGCATCAAGCTGCTCGAGCCGGTCATGAAGGTCGAGGTCGTCACCCCGGAAGAATATCTGGGCGACGTCATCGGCGACATGAACAGCCGTCGTGGCCAGATCCAGGGCACCGACAGCCGCGGCAACGCGCAGGTGGTCGAGGCGATGGTGCCGCTGGCCAACATGTTCGGCTATGTGAACCAGCTCCGCTCGTTCACCCAGGGCCGTGCGCAGTACTCGATGCAGTTCTCGCATTACGACGAAGTGCCGCAGAACGTGGCCGACGAAGTGAAGGCGAAGCTGGCGTAACCCCCAAACAGTCGCTATGGGGCCGCGTTCGCGTGGCCCCTGATGCGGCAGCGGATTCGAATCAGAAGGTAGGAAAATGGCAAAAGCGAAATTCGAGCGGAACAAGCCGCACCTCAACATCGGCACCATCGGCCACGTCGATCACGGCAAGACGTCGCTGACCGCTGCGATCACCAAGGTCCTGGCCGAGAACGTCGCGGGCAACGCCGCCGTCGACTTCGCCAACATCGACAAGGCTCCGGAAGAGCGCGAGCGCGGCATCACCATCTCGACCGCACACGTCGAGTATGAGACCGACAAGCGTCACTATGCGCACGTCGATTGCCCGGGCCACGCCGACTATGTGAAGAACATGATCACCGGTGCCGCCCAGATGGACGGCGCGATCCTGGTGGTTGCCGCGACCGACGGCCCGATGCCGCAGACCAAGGAGCACATCCTGCTCGCTCGCCAGGTTGGCGTGCCGACCATGGTGGTCTTCCTCAACAAGGTCGACCTCGTCGACGACGAGGAAATCCTTGAGCTGGTCGAAATGGAAATCCGTGAAGAGCTCTCCAAGCGTGAGTTCGACGGCGACAACATTCCGATCATCCGTGGCTCGGCGACCGCAGCCCTTTCGGGTTCGGACGACAAGCTCGGCAAGGACGCGATCCTGGCCCTCATGGCAGCAGTCGACGAGTCGATCCCGCAGCCGGAGCGTCCGCTCGACAAGCCGTTCATGATGCCGATCGAAGACGTGTTCTCGATCTCGGGTCGCGGCACCGTCGTCACCGGCCGCGTCGAGACCGGCGTTGTGAAGGTCGGCGAGGAAGTCGAGATCGTCGGCATCCAGGAGTCGGTCCGCAAGACCGTCGTCACCGGCGTGGAAATGTTCCGCAAGCTGCTCGACCAGGGTGAGGCAGGCGACAACATCGGCGCGCTGATCCGTGGCGTTGGCCGTGAAGAAGTTGAGCGTGGTCAGGTTCTGGCCAAGCCGGGTTCGATCAAGCCGCACACCGACTTCCAGTCGTCGGTCTACGTGCTGTCGAAGGACGAGGGTGGCCGTCACACGCCGTTCTTCGCCAACTACCGCCCGCAGTTCTACTTCCGCACCACGGACGTGACCGGCACGATCGAGCTGCCGGAAGGCACCGAGATGGTCATGCCGGGCGACGAAGTCGCGCTGGGCGTCAAGCTCATCGCACCGATCGCGATGGACGTTGGTCAGCGCTTCACCATCCGTGAGGGCGGTCGTACCGTCGGCGCGGGCGTGGTCAGCGAAATCAACAAGTAAGCCGCTCACAAGGCGACTGACAACAGCCGCCCGGCATCCCCAAAAAGGGGGTGCCGGGCGGTTGCCTTTTTGTAGAGGCCTCTGTAAGGGCGGCCTTCCAGTTTTTTTGAGTTTCGGCTCTTTCTCCGCCATCCCGGTTTCCACCGGGATCTCAACCCGCCGGCGCTGCGCCTGCGGCACGAGCCCTCAGCTTCGGTTGGGGTGACGGCCGGGGTCGTGACCATTTCGCATCGGTAGGGATATGGACAACAACATCCGCATTCGCCTCAAGGCGTTCGACCATCGCGTGCTCGACCAGGCAGCCGGCGACATCGCCGACACCGCCCGTCGTACCGGCGCGCTGATCCGTGGTCCGATTCCGCTGCCCACGCACATCGACAAGTTCACCGTGAACCGCGGTCCGCACATCGACAAGAAGTCGCGCGAGCAGTTCGAGACCCGCACCTACAAGCGTCTCCTCGACATCGTGCAGCCGACCCCGCAGACGGTGGACGCGCTCATGAAGCTCGACCTCGCCGCCGGCGTTGACGTCGAGATCAAGCTGGCGTAATGCGCCGGCACCGCGACGCTTGGTGATTCACCGGGCGTCGCGCTTTCGCTTCCCGCGCTAAGTCGCGGTAGAGGCTGGGAAAGCAGCTACGGGATACCGAACGGCAGGGGATCATTCGATCAAAGCCGTTGTCCGCGTCCCCGCTATCGAGGGAAAAACAGGCGGTTCGTCCGCGGTGTTCCTCGATGACCGGCCCTGGCGGGGGCGTTTGTCGTGAGGGCTGGGGCTCCGGAGCGTGAAAGCGGCCGGGGCCTTTTTCGTTGGCAAGCTCGCCGGGATGGCGAGCCTCTGTTGGAGGAGTGGGTCATGCGCACTGGCGTGATCGCTAAGAAGATGGGAATGACCCGGTTGTTCCAGGATGACGGGCGCCACGTGCCCGTGACCGTCCTGGCGCTGGAAGAGGTTCAGGTGGTGGCGCAGCGCACTGCCGACCGCGACGGTTATGTCGCGGTGCAGATCGGTGCCGGCACTGCCAAGGCGAAGAACGTCGCCAAGCCGCAGCGCGGCCACTTCGGCAAGGCCGAGGTCGAGCCGAAGATGGAAGTCTGCGAGTTCCGCGTTGCCGAAGATGCGCTGCTGGACGTCGGTTCGACGATCTCGGCGGACCATTTCGTCGCCGGCCAGCTCGTCGACGTGTCCGGCAAGACCCAGGGTAAGGGTTTCGCGGGCGCCATGAAGCGCTGGAACTTCGGTGGTCTGCGCGCGACGCACGGCGTTTCGGTCTCGCACCGTTCGCATGGTTCGACCGGTAACCGCCAGGATCCGGGTCGCGTCTTCAAGAACAAGAAGATGGCCGGCCACATGGGCGACCGCAACCGCACGCAGCAGAACCTCGAGATCGTCTCGACGGATGCTGAGCGTGGTCTCATCTTCGTCAAGGGTTCGGTCCCGGGCCACAAGGGCACCTGGCTGATCGTCAAGGACGCGGTGAAGGTCGCGCGCCATGCCGACGCGCCGTACCCCGCCGGCCTGAAGGCCGTCGCCAACAGCAACGAAACCCCGGCCGAGGCGCCCGCACAGGCGGCTCCCGAGGCGACCGAAGGCCAGGAGGGCTGAACGTGAAGGTCAAGGTACAGACCCTCGACGCCGCCGAGAGCGGCGACATCGAGCTGAAGGACGAGGTGTTCGGCGTCGAGCCGCGTGCCGACATCCTGCACCGCGTCGTGACGTGGCAGCTGGAAAAGCGCCGCGGCACCGCCCGTGGCACCCGCGAGCGTGCGGACGTCGCACGCACCGGCAAGAAGCTCGGTCGCCAGAAGGGCGGCGGTGTTGCTCGTCACGGCGATCGTCGCGCTCCGATCTTCGTCGGCGGCGGTAAGGCACACGGTGCGCGTGTTCGCGACTTCAATCCGTCGCTGAACAAGAAGATCCGCGCGCTGGGCCTGCGCATGGCGCTGTCGAGCCACGCCAAGGCGGGTTCGCTGATCGTCGTCGACGGCCTCACGGTCGAGGACGGCAAGACCAAGGCGCTGACCGGCAACCTGTCGAAGCTGGGCTTCGGCAAGACCGCGCTGGTGATCGACGGCGACGCCGTCGAGACGAGCTTCGCGCTCGCCGCTCGCAACCTGCGGGCCGTGAACGTGCTGCCGGCCGGTGGTGCCAACGTCTACGACATCCTGAAGCATGACACGCTGGTGCTCACCCGCGCCGCTGTCGAAAAGCTGGAGGCGCGCTTCCATGGCTAAGGCAAGCAAGGCGGTCGACGTCCGCCACTACGACGTGGTGCTCGCGCCCCACATCACCGAGAAGTCGACCCTGGTGTCGGAGCAGAACGCAGTCGTGTTCAAGGTGGCGAAGACCGCCTCCAAGCCCGAGATCAAGGCGGCGGTCGAAGCGCTGTTCGACGTGAAGGTCACCGGCGTGAACACGATCGTCGTCAAGGGCAAGACCAAGCGCTGGAAGGGCGAAGCCTACAAGCGCACGGACATCAAGAAGGCGATCGTTACCCTGGCCGAAGGTCAGTCGATCGACGTAACGCAGGGGACCATGGCGTAATGGCACTCAAGCATTACAACCCGACCTCGCCGGCACGGCGCGGCCTGGTCCTCGTCGACCGTTCGGGTCTGTTCAAGGGGCGCCCCGTAAAGGCGCTGACCGAGGGCAAGACCAAGACGGGCGGCCGCAACAACAAGGGTCACGTGACGTCGCGCGGCATCGCCGGCGGCCACAAGCAGCGCTATCGCATCGTCGATTTCAAGCGTCGCCTGTGGGACGTCGAGGGCACCGTGGAGCGGATCGAGTACGATCCCAACCGCACGGCCTTCATCGCGCTCGTCAACTATGGCGAGATCGACGGCAAGCAGAGCCTGGCCTACATCATCGCCCCGCAGCGTCTGGGCGTTGGTGACAAGGTGATCGCCGGTCGCAAGACCGACGTGAAGCCGGGCAACGCGATGGAGCTGGGCCAGGTGCCCGTCGGCACCATCGTCCACAACGTCGAGATGAAGCCTGCCAAGGGCGGTCAGATCGCACGTTCGGCCGGCACCTATGTGCAGGTCGTGGGCCGCGACAAGGGCATGGTCATCGTTCGCCTGAACTCGGGCGAGCAGCGCTACATCCGTGCAGAGTGCATGGCGACGGTGGGTGCGGTTTCGAACCCGGACAACCAGAACCAGAACCTCGGCAAGGCTGGCCGCACCCGTTGGCTGGGCAAGCGCCCGCTGACCCGCGGCGTTGCCAAGAACCCGGTCGACCACCCGCACGGCGGTGGTGAAGGCCGGACCTCGGGCGGCCGTCATCCGGTCACCCCGTGGGGCAAGCCGACGAAGGGTGCGCGCACTCGTCACAACAAGGCGACCGACAAGATGATCATCCGGTCGCGTCACGCGAAGAAGAAGGGCTGATAGATGGCTCGTTCTGTTTGGAAGGGCCCGTTCGTCGAACTGAGCCTGCTGAAGAAGGCGGAGGCCGCTCAGGAAGCCGGTACGCGCGCTGGTCCGATCAAGACCTGGTCGCGTCGTTCGACGATCCTGCCGCAGTTCGTCGGCCTGACGTTCAACGTGTACAACGGTCGCAAGTTCGTGCCGGTGTCGGTCAACGAAGAGATGGTGGGCATGAAGCTCGGCGAGTTCGCTCCCACCCGCTTCTTCCCCGGCCACGCCGCCGACAAGAAGGGTAAGCGCTGATGAGCAAGCAGGCAGCCCCTCGCCGCGTGGGCGAGAAGGAAGCACTGGCAGTCGCCACGCAGGTGCGTGGCTCGGCCCAGAAGCTGAACCTCGTCGCCGGCCTCATCCGCAACCGCTCTGCCGGTGAAGCGATGAACATCCTCGCCTTCTCGAAGAAGGCGATGGCCGTGGACGTCCGCAAGTGCCTCGCCTCGGCGATCGCCAACGCGGAGAACAACCACAACCTCGACGTCGACGCTCTCGTCGTGAAGGAGGCTTCGGTCGGCAAGTCGATCACCATGAAGCGGTTCGCTACCCGCGGCCGTGGTAAGTCGACCCGCATCCTGAAGCCGTTCAGCCGCGTGCGCATCGTCGTTGCCGAGGTGGAGGAAGCGTAATGGGTCAGAAGTCGAACCCCATCGGTCTGCGTCTGCAGATCAACCGCACCTGGGACAGCCGCTGGTTCGCGGAAGGCCATGACTATGGCCGTCTGCTGCTGGAGGATCTCAAGATCCGCAAGTACATCACCGAGACGCTGCCGCAGGCCGCGATCTCGAAGGTGGTGATCGAGCGCCCGGCCAAGCTGTGCCGCGTGTCGATCTATGCGGCCCGTCCGGGCGTGATCATCGGCAAGAAGGGCGCGGACATCGAGAAGCTTCGCAAGAAGCTCGCCGCGATGACCTCGTCCGACGTGTCGCTGAACATCGTCGAGATCCGCAAGCCCGAGATCGACTCCAAGCTGGTGGCACAGGGTGTCGCAGACCAGCTCGAGCGTCGCATCGCCTTCCGTCGCGCCATGAAGCGCGCGGTGCAGTCGGCGCTTCGTCTGGGCGCCGAGGGCATCCGGATCACCTGCGCCGGCCGTCTCGGCGGCGCCGAGATCGCACGCACCGAATGGTACCGTGAGGGTCGCGTTCCGCTGCACACGCTGCGCGCGAACGTCGACTATGCCGAAGCGACTGCACACACCGCCTATGGCGTGTGCGGCGTGAAGGTGTGGATCTTCAAGGGTGAGATCCTCGGCCACGACCCGATGGCGCAGGACCGGCTGATGCTGGAGGCTCAGACCTCCGGCGTGCGTCCGGCCCGCGATGACCGCCGCTAAGGACTAGGAAAATGCTGCAACCAAAGCGCACCAAGTTCCGCAAGGCCTTCAAGGGCCGCATCCATGGCGACGCCAAGGGTGGCACCGCGCTCAACTTCGGCTCCTACGGGCTGAAGGCGATGGAGCCGGAGCGGATCACCGCTCGCCAGATCGAGGCGGCTCGCCGCGCGATCACGCGCCACATCAAGCGCCAGGGCCGTCTCTGGATCCGCGTGTTCCCGGACGTTCCGGTTTCGTCGAAGCCTGCCGAAGTCCGCATGGGCTCGGGTAAGGGTTCGCCGGAGTTCTGGGTCGCCCGCGTCAAGCCGGGCCGGATCCTGTTCGAGCTGGACGGCGTGCCCGGCCCGCTCGCGGCTGAGGCATTCGAGCGTGCAGCGATGAAGCTGCCGATCGCGGTCAAGGTCGTTGCCCGTCTGGGCGACACCTCGCACCTGGAGGGTTGAAAATGACCAAGGCAACCGATCTGCGCGCCAAGAGCGACGATCAGCTGACCGAGGAGCTGGGCAACCTGAAGCGTGAGGCGTTCAACCTCCGCTTCCAGGCTGCAACCAGCCAGATGGAAAAGCCGAGCCGCGTCAAGGAAGTCCGTCGCGACATCGCACGGATCAAGACGCTGCAGAGCGAGCGCACGCGCTCGCAGGCCAAGTAAGGGACGACTGACATGCCGAAGCGCGTGCTGACCGGGACGGTCGTCTCGGACAAGACCGACAAGACGGTGGTGGTGAAGGTGGAGCGCAAGGTGAAGCACGCG
Organism: Sphingomonas sp. ACRSK; assembly: GCF_022346685.1. Lineage (NCBI taxonomy): Bacteria > Pseudomonadati > Pseudomonadota > Alphaproteobacteria > Sphingomonadales > Sphingomonadaceae > Sphingomonas > Sphingomonas sp. ACRSK. The sequence goes on from NZ_JAKRNR010000006.1 coordinate 70,041, forward strand.
CTCTACGGCAAGATCATCCGCCGTTCGAAGAAGTACCATGCCCATGACGAGGGCAACGAGTACCGCGAGGGCGAGACCGTGCGCATCGAAGAGACCGCGCCGATCTCCAAGCTCAAGACCTGGAAGGTCGTGGACCGCGTGAACACCCACGCGACTCCGGCCCAGGTGGCGGCGGAGGCCTAACGGCCTCCACCTCCGGCCTTTCGGGGCCGGAAACGGGAATTGGGGCAGGGGCTTGCGTTCCTCCCCAGGGACGGCTAGTTGGCCGCTCCCCCTGGCGCGGTTGCCCGCGCCGGGGGTTCGTTTTTGAAGGCGGGCGCCGGTCGGAATCGGGCCCATAGAGAAGGAAGCGCATCATGATTCAGATGCAGTCCAATCTCGACGTCGCAGACAACAGCGGCGCGAAGCGGGTGCAGTGCATCAAAGTGCTGGGCGGCTCCAAGCGCCGCACGGCAGGTGTGGGCGACGTCATCGTCGTCTCCATCAAGGAGGCCGCACCCCGCGGCCGCGTGAAGAAGGGTGACGTGCACCGCGCCGTCATCGTTCGGACCGCCAAGGACATCCGTCGTACCGACGGTTCGGTGATCCGTTTCGACGGCAACGCCGCGGTGCTGGTCAACAAGAACGAGGAGCCGATCGGCACCCGTATCTTTGGCCCGGTGGTTCGCGAGCTGCGTTCGCGCGGCTTCATGAAGATCATCTCGCTCGCGCCGGAGGTGCTGTAATGGCTGCCGCCAAGATCAAGAAGGGTGACCAGGTCATCGTCCTGTCCGGCAAGGACAAGGGCAAGACCGGCGAAGTCGTCCGTTCGATGCCGAAGGACGGCAAGGTCGTGGTGTCGGGCGTGAACATCGCCGTGCGCCACCGCAAGCCGACCCAGGTCAACCCGCAGGGTGGCCTCGAGCGTTCGGAAGCGCCGCTCCACATCTCGAAGGTCGCGCACGTCGTTGACGGCAAGCCGACCCGCGTCCGCTTCGAAGAGCGCGACGGCAAGAAGGTCCGCGTGGCCGTGAAGACGGGGGATGTCATCAATGGCTGACAAGTACACGCCGCGGATGAAGTCGATCTACGACGACCGCATCGTCAAGGCGATGACGGAGAAGTTCGGCTATAAGAACGCGCTCGAAGTGCCCCGGATCGAAAAGATCGTGCTCAACATGGGCGTGGGCGAGGCGACGCAGGATAAGAAGAAGGTCGAGCAGGCGGCTTCCGAAATGGAGCTGATCGCCGGCCAGAAGCCTGTCGTCACCAAGGCGAAGAAGTCGATCGCGCAGTTCAAGCTGCGTGAAGGCATGGCGATCGGCTGCAAGGTCACGCTGCGCCGGGAGCGGATGTACGAGTTCCTCGACCGCTTCATCACGATCGCGCTTCCCCGCGTCCGCGACTTCCGCGGCCTGAACCCGAAGTCCTTTGACGGTCGCGGCAACTATGCCTGCGGCATCAAGGAGCAGATCGTGTTCCCGGAAATCAGCTATGACCGCGTCGACAAGGTGCGCGGCATGGACGTGATCGTCACCACCACCGCCAAGACCGACGACGAAGCTCGCGAGCTTCTGCGTCTGTTCGGCTTCCCGTTCCCGCAGGCGCAGGACGGCGAGCAGCAGAAGGCGGCCTAACCCATTGATGGGATCGCCCCGGCCATCGGTCGGGGCGGTGCCGCAACAAGGGCTTCGGCGCGTTGCCGAAGCCAGACTAGGAAGAGCTTAAGTCCATGGCGAAACTGAGTTCGATCAACAAGAACGAGCGTCGCAAGCAGCTGGTGAAGAAGTACGCCGGCAAGTATGCGAAGCTGAAGGCGCAGGCAGCGGACACCTCGCTGGACGAGACCGAGCGCCTGATCGCGCGCCTGAAGATGGCCGAGATCCCGCGCAACGGCAATCCGACCCGGATTCGCAACCGCTGCGAGGTCACTGGCCGCCCGCGCGCCTATTACCGCAAGTTCCGCCTCGCCCGCGTGATGCTTCGTGATCTTGCCAACCGCGGCATGATCCCCGGCGTCGTCAAGTCGAGCTGGTAAGGACCGTACCGATGGCATTGACCGATCCCCTGGGTGATATGCTCACCCGCATCCGCAACGGCCAGCGCGCGCGCAAGGACTCCGTCCTGTCGCCGGCGTCCAAGCTGCGGACCCGCGTCCTCGACGTGCTTCAGCGCGAGGGCTATATCCGTGGCTACAGCGAAGAGCAGATGGGCCCCGCGGCCGGCGTCCGCATCGAGCTGAAGTATTTCGAGGGTCAGCCGGCGATCAAGCACGTCGCGCGCGTCTCGAAGCCGGGTCGTCGCGTCTACTCGGGCAGCCAGGAGCTGCCGCGCGTTCGCAACGGCCTCGGCATCACGATCGTCTCGACGCCGCGTGGCGTTCTCTCCGACGCCGAAGCGCGCGAGCAGAACGTCGGTGGCGAAGTGCTGGCGGAGGTGTTCTAATGAGCCGCATCGGCAAGAAGGCAGTCCCGGTTCCGGCCGGCGTTACTGCCAACATCGCCGGCCGTGAGCTGAGCGTGAAGGGTCCCAAGGGCACCCTCTCCATGCCGCTCGCGGACGACATCGCCTACGAAGTCACCGACGGTGGCATTTCGGTCCAGCCGGCGAACGACACCAAGCGCGCCCGTGCCTTCTGGGGCATGCAGCGTACCCTGGTGCAGAACCTGGTGACCGGCGTGACCGAGGGCTTCTCCAAGAAGCTGCTCATCACCGGCGTCGGCTATCGTGCGGCAGCGCAGGGCAAGGTGCTCAAGCTGCAGCTCGGCTATTCGCACGACGTGAACTTCGACATCCCCGAGGGGATCGAGGTGAAGACCCCGGATCAGACCACGGTCGAGATCTCGGGCATCGACAAGCAGAAGGTCGGCCAGGTCGCCGCTGAGATCCGCCGCTGGCGGAAGCCGGAGCCCTACAAGGGTAAGGGCATCAAGTACGACGGCGAGTTCATCTTCCGCAAGGAAGGGAAGAAGAAGTGATGTCTACCAAGGGTATGTCGCTGTTCGAGAAGCGCCGCCGCCGCAACCGTACCGCGCTTCGTGCGCGCTCGGGCGGTCGTCCGCGCCTGTCGATCCACCGGTCGGGCAAGCACATCTATGCCCAGGTCATCGACGACGCCGAGGGCCGGACGGTCGCTTCGGCTTCGACGCTGGAAAAGGACGTGCGTGGCCAGAGCGGCGCGAACGTCGATGCCGCCAAGGCGGTGGGCCAGCGCGTCGCGGAGGCCGCAAAGGCTGCCGGCGTGACGCAGGTGGTGTTCGATCGTGGTGGGTTCCTCTTCCACGGACGCGTCAAGGCGCTGGCGGAAGCCGCGCGCGAGAGCGGATTGGAGTTCTAAGATGGCCGACGAGAACAACCAGGCCGAAACCCCCGCCGTCGAGGCGACGGGTGCAGAGGCAGGCGCGCCCCAGGGCCGTGGTCCGCGTGGCGGCCGTGGTCGCGGCGGCGAGCGTGGTCGTGGCGGCCGGGACGGCAACCGCGGGCGTCGCGACGATCGTCGCAACGAGGATGGTGGCGAGGAGCTGATCGAAAAGCTCGTCCACATCAACCGCGTGTCGAAGACCGTGAAGGGCGGTAAGCGCTTCGGCTTCGCAGCCCTCGTCGTCGTTGGCGACGGCAAGGGCCGCGTCGGCTTCGGTCATGGCAAGGCGCGCGAAGTGCCGGAAGCCATTTCGAAGGCGACCGCTTCGGCGAAGAAGGCGATGGTCCGCGTTCCGCTCAAGGACGGTCGCACGCTGCACCACGACGGCAACGGCCACTTCGGTGCCGGTCGCGTGACGCTGCGTTCGGCGCCTGCCGGTACCGGCATCATCGCGGGTGGCCCGATGCGCGCCATCTTCGAGAGCCTGGGCGTGGCCGACGTCGTGACCAAGTCGGTCGGCACGTCGAACCCGTACAACATGATCCGTGCGACCTTCGAGGCGCTGAACGAGCAGACTTCGCCGAAGTCGGTCGCACAGCGTCGTGGCAAGAAGATCGCCGACCTGCTGGGTCGTGGCGGATCGCAGGCTGCCGAGGCGGAAGCCGCGGCGGTGGTGGAGTAATCCCATGGCTACCGTGAAGATCACGCAGACCGGTTCGCCGATCCGGCGCACCAAGGACCAGCGCGCGACCCTCGTCGGCCTGGGCCTCAACAAGATGCACAAGACGGTCGAGCTGAACGACACCCCCGAGGTGCGCGGCATGATCCGCAAGGTGCAGCACATGGTGCAGGTCGAAGGCTGAGGCCTTCACCTTCACCGGTGACAAATAGGGGGAAGGGGGCTATGCGGCCCCCTTCCTCATTTCATCAGCGCGTAAAAAGCGAAAGCGAGTGCAACTCATGAAGCTCAACGAACTCACCGACAACCAGGGCGCCCGTCACCGCAAGATGCGCGTCGGCCGCGGCATCGGTTCCGGCAAGGGCAAGACCGCAGGTCGTGGTCAGAAGGGCCAGAAGAGCCGCGAAGGCGTCTCGATCAAGGGCTTCGAGGGCGGTCAGATGCCGCTCCACATGCGTCTGCCGAAGCGTGGCTTTAACAACATTTTCGCCAAGGATTATGCTGAGGTGAACCTCGGCGCGATCCAGAAGCTGGTGGATGCCGGCACGCTGACCGCGACCGACATCGACCACGCAGCGCTCAAGGCTGTTGGCCTGGCCCGCGGCGGCAAGGACGGCGTGCGTCTGCTCGGCAAGGGCGAGCTGACCGCGACGCTGAGCTTCACCGTCGCCGGCGTGTCGGCTTCGGCTCGCGAGGCAGTCGAGAAGGCTGGCGGCACCGTCAACGTGATCGAGGTCGTGGCGGCTGCCGAGAAGGCAAAGGCCAAGAAGGGCCAGACCCTGGCCGCCAAGAAGGCCGCGCGCGCCTGATCGGCGCCGCCTGAACGTCGTTCGCGTCGGGCCCGTCCGCTTCCGCTCTGCTTCCGGCTTCGGCCGAGCGGGCAGGGGTGGGCGGGCCCGCTCGTTTGAAAGGGCCGCCGGCGTTTCGCCGCGGACCCGTTAGACATCCCGGCCTTTAGCCCTATATGGGCGCCGGGGGTGGGGCATCAGCGCCCGCCAGCATCATCGGGACACATTCATGGCAGCGGCATCCGACGGCCTTGCAACCAACCTGAACCTGGCCAAGTTCGGCCAGGCGACCGAGCTCAAGAAGCGCCTGTGGTTCACGCTGGGCGCGCTGATCGTCTTCCGCATGCTCAGCTACGTGCCGCTGCCGGGGATCGATCCGACCCAGCTCGGCCTGCTCGCCAACCAGACCCAGGGCGGCGTGCTCGACTTCTTCAACACCTTCTCGGGCGGCGCGCTGACGCGCATGTCGGTCGTGGCGCTGGGCGTCATGCCGTACATCACCGCCTCGATCGTCGTGCAGCTCGCCAGCTCGCTGTCGCCGCAGCTCGCCGCGATCAAGAAGGAAGGCGAATCGGGCCGCAAGAAGCTCAACCAGTACACCCGCTACGGTACGGTCGCGCTGACGGCGGTGCAGGGCTATTTCATCGCCGTCGGGCTCGAGGCGTTCGGCGCCCAGGCGGGCGCGCAGGCGGTGATCGAGCCGGGCATGACCTTCCGCATCGCGGCGGTCGTCTCGCTGATCGGCGGCACCATGTTCCTGATGTGGCTGGGTGAGCAGATCACCAGCCGCGGCATCGGCAACGGCATCTCGCTCATCATCATGGCCGGCATCGTGGCCCACCTTCCGACCACGCTGGTCCAGCTGTTCGAGGGCAGCCGTTCGGGCACGCTCGATCCGCTCAAGCTCGTCGGCATCACCGTCGCGGTGATCGGCCTCGTCCTGTTCATCTGCTTCATGGAGCGCGCCCAGCGCCGCATCCTCATCCAGTATCCCAAGCGCCAGACCGCGCGCGGGGTGCAGGCGGACCGCAGCCATCTGCCGCTCAAGATCAACACCGCGGGCGTCATCCCGCCGATCTTCGCGTCCTCGCTGCTGCTGATGCCGGTGACGATCACCCAGTTCGCCGGCCAGGCGGCAGAGGGCCAGAGCTGGTGGGGCGATTTCGTGATCAGCCTCAACCAGTATCTGCAGCACGGCAGCCCCGTGTACATGCTGCTCTACGGCGCCGGCATCATCTTCTTCTCGTTCTTCTACACCGCCGTGGTGTTCAATCCGGAAGAAACCGCCGACAACCTCAAGCGCTACGGCGGCTTCATTCCCGGCATCCGCCCGGGCAAGAACACCGAGGCCTATTTCGATTACGTGCTGACCCGCATCACCGTGATCGGTGCGGCCTATCTGGTCATCCTCTGCCTGCTGCCGGAGTATCTGGTCTCGGCGCTCGCTATTCCCTTCTATCTTGGTGGGACTAGCCTTCTGATCGTCGTCAACGTAACCATGGATACGGTGACGCAGATCCAGTCGCACCTGCTGGCGCACCAGTATGGGGACCTGATCAAGAAGGCCAAGCTCAAGGGCGGCCGCGCGCGTCGCTGATCGATCGAAGAGGGGAAGACACGTGGACATCATCCTGCTCGGACCGCCGGGCGCCGGCAAGGGTACGCAGGCGAGCCGTCTGGAGCATGATCGCGGGATGGTGCAGCTGTCCACCGGCGACATGCTGCGCGCGGCGGTGAAGGCGGGCTCGCCCGTGGGGCTCAAGGCGAAAGCGGTGATGGAGGCGGGCGAGCTCGTCTCCGACGCGATCGTCTCGGCTCTGATCGGCGAGCGCCTCGACCAGCTCGAGGAAGGGCAGGGCGCGATCTTCGACGGCTATCCGCGCACCGCGGCGCAGGCCGACGCGCTCGACCTGCTGCTCGAGCATCGCGGCCGCCGGTTGGCCTATGTCATCGAGCTGGTGGTGGACGAGGATGCGCTGGTCGAGCGCATCGTCGGCCGCTTCACCTGTGCCGTCTGCGGCACGGGCTATCACGACAAGTTCAAGCTGCCCAAGGTCGAGGCCACCTGCGACGCCTGCGGCTCGATCGAGTTCAAGCGCCGTCCCGACGACAATGAAGAGACGGTGCGCACCCGCATGGCCGAGTATCGCGCCAAGACTGCGCCGATCCTGCCCGGCTACGAAGAGCGCGGCCTAGTCGAGCGCGTCGACGGCATGGCCGACATGGACACGGTCGCCACGCAGATCGCGGACATCCTCAACCGCTGAGGAGTGCGGGGGCTTCGGTCCCCGCCGCCCTGTACCCCGGCGAAGGCCGGGGCCCAGCTACGGTGCGGCCGAGGCTCCTACGGCAAGCTCTCCCAACTGGGCCCCGGCCTTCGCCGGGGTACGGGACTGATCGAGAGGCGGCGGCACCCGCTTCCGTCAGCGGCCAACCTATCTAGCCGGGTCGGCACCCTCCGCCACGACCACCCGCACGCTCCATCGCAAATTTGGTTCCGCCGGGCGGTTGACAGCTTCCCCGCCTGGGCTTACCTGCGCTTTACCCCGACACACCGGTCCCGGCGGCGCGCACGCGTGTCCGCCGCAATCGTGCGTTTCGGGTCAACGCTACGAGATGGGGCGCGCGTATAGCCATGCGGTGCCTCGTGGAGCTGGGAGAATAAAGTTCATGGCACGTATCGCGGGTGTTAACATCCCGACCAACAAGCGCGTCATCATTGCGCTGCAGTACATCCACGGCATTGGTCCTGCGAAGGCCAAGCAGATCACCGACGCGCTGGGCATCGCTGCCGAGCGTCGCGTGCAGGACCTGAGCGATCAGGAAGTGCTGCAGATCCGCGAGACGATCGACGCCAGCCACACCGTCGAGGGTGACCTCCGTCGCGAAACCGCGATGAACATCAAGCGCCTGATGGACCTGGCCTGCTACCGCGGCCTGCGTCATCGCAAGGGCCTGCCGGTCCGTGGCCAGCGCACGCACACCAATGCGCGCACCCGCAAGGGCAAGGCCAAGCCGATCGCGGGCAAGAAGAAGTAAGCGCAACGCGCTTGCTTCTCCGCAGGCCGGTGAGAGGCTGAACGCCTCCCGGCCTTCGTCACACGATATCAGGTCAGGATTACCCCATGGCACAGGCACCGCAGCGCCTTCGTCGGCGCGAACGCAAGAACATCACCGCAGGCGTCGCGCACGTGAACGCCAGCTTCAACAACACCATGATCACCATCACCGACGCGCAGGGCAACGCGATCAGCTGGTCTTCGGCCGGCATGATGGGCTTCAAGGGTTCGCGTAAGTCGACCCCGTATGCCGCCCAGGTCGCAGCCGAAGACGCAGGCCGCAAGGCTGCCGACCACGGCGTGCGCACCCTGGAAGTCGAAGTGAAGGGCCCGGGTTCGGGTCGCGAGTCGGCGCTGCGCGCGCTGCAGGCCGTTGGCTTCCAGATCACGTCGATCCGCGACGTGACCTCGATCCCGCACAACGGCGTGCGCCCCTCCAAGCGCCGCCGCGTTTGATCGATCCCGTCCGGCCGTCGCGACCCTTGTTGGCTGCGCGGCCGGATCGTCATTCGGCGCGGGCAGCCCCCGCCTGCGCCCACAACTAGGGGAAGCCCGTGTCTGTCAACGCTAAGAACTGGCAGGAACTCAAGAAGCCCAGCGGCCTCGAGAAGAAGGCTGGTGGCGATTCCAAGCGCAAGGCGACCTTTGTTGCCGAGCCGCTGGAGCGTGGCTTCGGCCTGACGCTCGGCAACTCGCTGCGCCGGGTGCTGCTGTCCTCGCTGCAGGGCGCCGCGGTCACCTCCATCAAGATCGAGAACGTGCTGCACGAGTTCTCGAGCCTGGCGGGCGTGCGTGAGGACGTGACCGACATCGTCCTCAACGTGAAGCAGATCGCGCTCAAGATGCAGGGCGAGGGCGCCAAGCGCCTCCAGCTGTCCATGACCGGCCCGGCCGAAGTCAAGGCTGGCGACATCGCCGTCTCGGGCGACATCGAGGTGATGAACCCCGAGCTCGTGATCTGCCACCTGGACGAAGGCGCGACGCTCAACATGGAACTGACCGCCGAGAGCGGGAAGGGCTATGTTCCGGCCGCGAGCAACCGTCCGGCCGACGCGCCGATCGGCCTCATCCCGGTCGATGCGCTGTTCTCGCCGGTGCGCCAGGTGTCGTACAAGGTCGAGAACACCCGCGTGGGTCAGGAGCTCGACTACGACAAGCTGACGCTGACCGTCGAGACCGACGGCACGGTGACCCCGGAGGACGCGATCGCCTATGCGGGCCGCATCCTTCAGGACCAGCTGGCGCTGTTCGTGCACTTCGACGACTCGTCGGTCACCCGTCAGGCGCCGACCGGTGCTGCGGCTCCGGCACAGGTCGCCGAGTCGGCGGGCGACACCGCGCAGATCAACCGCTTCCTCCTCAAGAAGGTGGACGAGCTGGAACTGTCGGTGCGTTCGGCGAACTGCCTGAAGAACGACAACATCATCTACATCGGCGATCTGGTTCAGAAGACCGAGGCAGAGATGCTGCGCACCCCGAACTTCGGCCGCAAGTCGCTCAACGAGATCAAGGAAGTGCTCTCGTCGATGGGCCTGCGCCTCGGCATGGAAATCCCGGGCTGGCCGCCCGAGAACATCGAGGAAATGGCCAAGAAGCTCGAGCAGGAGATCATGGGGTAAGGCGCACCGGATCAGCCTGGCTGATCCGGAGACGCCGAACCCCGGCCGGCGGGCCGGTGCAAACCGGCCCGTTCGACGTCGCGGCTTTGCCGCGACGGGCTCCGGGTTCAGAGCGCTAGGTTCAAAGATGCCGGCACAGCTGGCATGACGGTATTGTTGGGTGGCTCACCGTCCCACCTGGTCTGGGGTTTCCGTGACACGGCCCCTTAACGAACGAAGGAAATACTCATGCGTCATCGCGTTGGCGGTCGTAAGCTGCAGCGTACCTCGGCTCATCGTCTGGCCCTGTTCCGCAACATGTCGGCCGCGCTGATCAAGCACGAGCAGATCACCACCACCGTCGCCAAGGCGAAGGAACTGCGTCCCTACGTCGAGAAGCTGGTGACGCTGGCGAAGAAGGGTGGCCTGTCCAACCGTCGTCTCGCCCACGCCCGTCTCCTCGACGACGCGCAGCTGGTGAAGCTGTTCGACGTGCTGGCGACCCGCTATGCCGATCGCAACGGCGGCTACACCCGCATCATCAAGGCCGGCATCCGCGCGTCGGACGCCTCGCCGATGGCGATCATCGAGTTCGTCGACCGCGACGTCTCGGCCAAGGGCCAGGACTCGGGTCCGGTCGTGACCGAAGAGGACTTCGACGAAGCCGCATAAGCTGCGACGTCGCCACCGCTTCTAAGCGGTTGCAAACAAAGAAGGGCCGGGCCAGTTTGGCGCCGGCCCTTTCTTTTTTCCCCGGAGAGCACCTGGTGTCACGACGCGTCTGCGCGACTGCAATGGCTTTGGTTTCGCTGGCGCTCGCCGGCTGCGGCAAGTCCGACCCGGGCTTTCGCGCCGGCATGCCCGGCCTTTCGCAGTCGCCGTCCCACAAAGCCGAGGTAACCATGTCCTACCCCGAAACCCGCCGGGTCGATCAGGTCGACAAGCTCTTCGGCGAAAAGGTCGAAGATCCCTATCGCTGGCTCGAGAACGACGTCCGCACCGATCCGGAGGTGGCCGCCTGGGTCGCGGCGCAGAACCGCGTGACCGACGCGTACCTGGCGACGCTGCCGGGCCGCGCCATCTTCAAGGAGCGGCTGCGCACCCTGATCGACTATGAGCGCTTCGGCCTCCCGACCAAGAAGGGCAGCCGCTACTTCTACACGCGCAACAGCGGCGTGCAGAACCAGTCGGTCCTCTATGTCCGCGACACGCTCGACGGGCCGGGCCGCGTGCTGATCGATCCCAATGGTTGGGCGGCGGACGGCGCCACCGCGCTGTCCGAATGGGTGCCGTCGGAGAACGGCCGTCTGATCGCCTATGGCATCCAGGACGGCGGCACCGACTGGCGCACGCTCAAGGTGCTCGACGTCGCGACAGGCAAGCCGCTCGAAGACGAGGTGAAGTGGGCCAAGTTCACCGCGGTTGCCTGGGCGCACAACGGCTCGGGCTTCTTCTACTCGCGCTTCCCGGAGCCGGAGCAGGGGGCGGCCTTCCAGGCGCTCAACCTCAACCACGCGCTTTATTTCCATAAGATCGGCACGCCGCAGTCGGCCGACATCAAGGTCTATTCGACCCCGGACAAGCCCAAGCAGAGCCACGTCGGCCAGGTCACCGACGACGGCAAGTGGCTGGTGATCACCACGTCGGAGGGCACCGACAACCGCTACGAGATCACGCTCGTCGACCTCACCGACAGCCGCATGCGGCCCCGCACGCTGGTGCGCGGGCTGGAGAACAGCTGGGATCTGGCGGGCAACATCGGCAGCACCTTCTACTTCGTGACCGACAAGGACGCCTCGCGCGGCCGCATCGTCGCGATCGACGCCGCCGCATCGACTGATCGCCTGCGCGAGATCGTGCCCCAGGACGAGGCGACGCTCCAGGGTGCGAAGATCACCGGCGGCAAGCTGATGGCGAGCTACCTGGTGGACGCAAAGACCGAGGTGCGCCGCTATACGCTCAACGGCGCACGCGACGGCGCAGTGCCGCTCCCCGGCATCGGCACGGCCAGCGGCTTCGGCGGCGACCAGGACGATCCCGAGACCTTCTTCGCCTTCACCAGCTTCGCCACGCCCACGACGATCTACCGCTACGACGTCCGCACGGGTCAAGCGACGCCGTGGCAGACGCCCAAGGTCGCGTTCAACCCTGCCGACTATGACGTCGCGCAGCGCTTCTACGGTTCCAAGGACGGTACCCGCGTGCCGATGTTCCTGGTCCGCAAGAAGGGGACGACCGGCCCTGCGCCGACGCTGCTCTACGGCTACGGCGGCTTCAACTCGTCGGTGCTGCCGGCCTTCTCGTCCAATCGCCTGGCGTGGCTGGAGCAGGGCGGGGTGCTCGCGGTCGCGAACATTCGCGGCGGCGGCGAATATGGCAAGGCGTGGCATGACGGCGGGCGCCTCGCCAACAAGCAGAACGTCTTCGACGACTTCATCGCCGCGGCCGAGGATCTGATCGCACAGGGCGACACCACCAAGAACAAGCTGGTGATCCAGGGCGGCTCCAACGGCGGCCTGCTGGTGGGTGCGGTCGTCAACCAGCGCCCGGACCTGTTCGCGGCCGCGCTGCCGGCGGTCGGCGTCATGGACATGCTGCGCTTCGATCGCTTCACCGCTGGCCGCTACTGGGTCGACGACTATGGCGATCCGGCGGAGGAAGCGGACTTCAAGGCCCTGCGCGCCTATTCGCCGTACCACAACATCCGCAAGGGCAAGGATTATCCCGCGATCCTCGCCACCACCGCGGACACGGACGACCGCGTCGTGCCGGGCCATACGTTCAAGTACGTCGCAGCGCTTCAGGCGGCCAAGATCGGCGACAAGCCGCACCTCGTCCGCATCGAGACCCGCGCCGGCCACGGCTCGGGCAAGCCGACCGACAAGGTCATCGAGGAATATGCCGACCTCTGGGCGTTCGCCGCCCGCTGGACCGGCATGGAGGTCAAGCCGGTCGAGTAAGGAGAGCGTGATGGCGTTGAGCGTACCCGTTCGTCCTGAGTAGCCGTTGAGCGAAGTCGATACGGCGCTTCGACAAGCTCAGCCCCTACTCAGCACGAACGGATCTACCTGATTCCATCTGGGTTCAGGGCGCACCCCCACCTCTCCCGTGTGTTTCGAGCAGCCGTCGAGCTTGTCGAGACGGCGTGTCGAGAAACCGGCCGCGGTTCTCTCGACACGGGCTCTCGACAAACTCGATCCCTGCTCGAGACGAACGGAAGGCCGGATGCGGAGTAGGGCCCTCGCCAAAGGGGCTGGCAGCGCGCACAAGCTCTGCTATCGCGCGCTGCCATGAGCGTTCATCCCACAGACTCCATCCTGATCGTCGACTTCGGCAGCCAGGTCACGCAGCTGATTGCCCGCCGCGTCCGCGAGGCCGGCGTCTACAGCGAGATCGCGCCCTTCCAGTCGGCGGCCGAAGCCTTCGAGCGGATGCGCCCGCGCGGCGTGATCCTGTCGGGCGGCCCCGCCTCGGTGCCGGAGGAGGGGAGCCCGCGAGCGCCCCAGGCGATCTTCGATTCGGGCGTGCCGGTGCTCGGCATCTGCTACGGCCAGCAGGTCATGACCCAGCAGCTCGGCGGCACCGTCGAGAAGGGCATGAGCGGCGAGTTCGGCGAAGCCTATATCGGCGTCGAGGACCGCTGCGGCCTGTTCGACGCGCTCTGGGATGAGGGCGATCGCCATCAGGTGTGGATGAGCCACGGCGACAAGGTGACGGCGCTCGCCCCCGGATTCCGCGTCGTCGCGACCAGCCCCGGCGCACCGTTCGCGGTGATCGCCGACGATACGCGCCGCTACTACGGCACCCAGTTCCACCCCGAAGTCGTCCACACGCCCGATGGCGGCCGCCTGATCGGCAATTTCGCCCGCCACGTCTGCGGCCTCACCGGCGACTGGACGATGGCCGAGTTCCGCGAAGCCAAGATCGCCGACATCCGTGCCCAGGTCGGCCAGGGCCGCGTGATCTGCGGGCTGTCCGGCGGCGTCGACTCGGCAGTGGCAGCGGTCCTGATCCACGAGGCGATCGGCGAGCAGCTCACCTGCGTCTTCGTCGACCACGGCCTGATGCGTACCGGCGAAGCCGAGCAGGTCGTCTCGCTGTTCCGCAACCACTACAACATCCCGCTCGTGCACGTGAACGCGGAACCGCTGTTCATGAACGGCCTCGCCGGCGTCACTGACCCGGAGGCCAAGCGCAAGTTCATCGGCAAGACGTTCATCGACGTCTTCGAGGACGAGGCGAAGAAGATCGGCGGCGCCGAATTCCTGGCCCAGGGCACGCTCTATCCGGACGTGATCGAGAGCGTCAGCTTCACCGGCGGCCCGTCGGTGACGATCAAGAGCCACCACAATGTCGGCGGCCTGCCCGAGCGCATGAACATGAAGCTCGTCGAGCCCTTGCGCGAGCTGTTCAAGGACGAGGTCCGCGAGCTCGGCCGCGAGCTGGGCCTGCCCGACGCCTTCGTCGGCCGGCACCCGTTCCCCGGCCCCGGCCTCGCCATCCGCATCCCGGGCGAGGTCACCAAGGAGCGCTGCGACATCCTGCGCAAGGCCGACGCCATTTACCTCGAAGAGATCCGCAACGCCGGCCTCTACGACGCGATCTGGCAGGCGTTCGCGGTGCTGCTGCCGGTCCGCTCGGTGGGCGTGATGGGCGACGGCCGCACGTACGACTCGGTGCTGGCGCTGCGTGCCGTCACCTCGACCGACGGCATGACCGCCCAGGCGTTCCAATTCCCCGGCGACTTCCTGCCGCGCGTCGCGACCCGCATCGTCAACGAGGTGAAGGGCATCAACCGCGTCACCTACGACTATACGAGCAAGCCGCCCGGCACGATCGAGTGGGAATGATCCCCGGCTCGCGCTAAGCGGCCAGCATCCGTCCGGCGCACTCCACCCGAGTGCGCCGGACGTTGCGTTGGGGGAAGTCAGGTCGCGCTGCGGCCGCCCGTGCCCGCAGCGGGAGCGCCGCCGGCATGGCTGATCCGCCACACCGTGTTGCCGACATCGTCCGCCACCAGCAGCGCGCCGGTGCGATCGACCGCGACGCCCACCGGCCGGCCGCGTGCCTTGCCGTCCTTCAGGAAGCCGGTGACGAAATCCTGCGGGATGCCGGTCGGCCGGCCGCCCTGGAAGCGGATGAACGCCACCTTGTAGCCGTGCGGATCGCTGCGGTTCCAGCTGCCGTGCTCGCCGACAAAGGCGCCGCCCCGGTAGGCCGCAGGAAAGCTCGCGCCCGTGTAGAAGGCGAGGCCGAGCGGCGCGACATGCGATCCCAGCGAATAATCCGGGGAGATCGCCTTCGCGACCAACTCCGGCCGCTGCGGCCGCACCCGCGGATCCACATGCTGCCCGTAATAGCTGTACGGCCAGCCATAGAAGCCGCCCGGCTGCACCGACGTCATATAGTCGGGCACCAGGTCGGGGCCGAGCTCGTCACGCTCGTTGATGACGGCCCACAGCGTGTTCGACCCGGGATAGAAGGTCAGCCCGTTGGGATTGCGCAGCCCGCTCGCATACACCTTCAGCAGGCCGGTCTTCGGATCGACCTCCAGGATCGCAGCCCGGTCGCGTTCGGCCTCCTCGCCGCGCTCCATGGCATTGCTGTTCGATCCGATGC
Organism: Sphingomonas sp. ACRSK; assembly: GCF_022346685.1. Taxonomy (NCBI): domain Bacteria; kingdom Pseudomonadati; phylum Pseudomonadota; class Alphaproteobacteria; order Sphingomonadales; family Sphingomonadaceae; genus Sphingomonas; species Sphingomonas sp. ACRSK. The sequence goes on from NZ_JAKRNR010000006.1 coordinate 85,124, forward strand.
CCACGTAGAGCCGGGTCCCGTCCGGGCTCGCCGTCAGGCTCTTGGTCCAATGGTGGTTGATCGGCCCCGCCGGCAGGTCGGCCACCTTCACGCCGGGCGCGGTGATCCGCGTCTGCCCGGGCACGAAGGGATAGCGCACGATCGCATCGGTGTTCGCGACATACAGGTCGCTTCCGATCACCGCCACGCCGAACGGCGCGTTCAGCTTGTCCACCAGCACCGATCGCCCATCCGGCCGGCCGTCGCCATTGGCATCGCGCACCAGCGTGATGCGGTTGCTCTGCGGCGGGGCCTCGCCGCTCTTCGCCTGGCCATGCGCCATCGACATGATCCAGTCGCGGATGGGGTCCTTGGGCCGCTGGACCGGCTCGCCGCCCTCCTTCTTCGATTCCACGATCAGCACGTCGCCGTTCGGCAGCGCCAGCACGTTGCGCGGGTTGGCGAGCCCGGTCGCGATCGCCTCGATGCGGAACCCGGCCGGCACGGTCGGAGTCTCGCCCGCCTTCCAGCCCACGACCTTGTAGACGCCCACGTCGGAGATCAGCGCCTCCTTCGGCTCGGGCAGCAGAGGGTTCGGCCCATATTGTGCGTTGGGGTCGATCTTCTGGCCGCCCCCGCAGCCGGCAAGGGCGGAAACGGCGAGCAGGGCTGCAAGGCTGCGCTTCATCACAGGTCTCCCGCCACGCGGCGATTGGCGGACTGCCAGAACCATCCGGCCAGCAGCGCGAGCACGACGGCCAGGATCGACAGCATCAGCCCGGTCGGCACCACCGCCGTCCACCCGTCGCGCGTGTGGACGAAGGAGTTGAACACCTCCACCACCCAGGCGGCTAGGAACAGCAGCGCATGCACCGCCCACGCGCCCGTGCGCCGCGCGCGCCTGCGCACCGTCTCGACGATCAGCACCACCCCGGCGACTCCGCCCGAGACCAGTCCCGCCAGCAGCAGCCAGCTGGAGAAGTTGAGCCACATCATGTCGGGTGCGCGGGAATAGGCGATGTCGGTGATCAGCGCGCCGATGAAGCAGGTGATCGAAGCCGGGAGCAGCGCGGAATAGATCCGGTGGCCGAGGACGCCGGGTGGCCGTCGATCGGCGTGCGCGATGCTCTCGGCCATAGGCATGTCCTTCCCTGTGTCTGGGGGGACTACGACCGGAGGGCAGGGGAGTTCCCGCGCGGGCGTCCCGCGCGCGCGAAGCGGCCCGAAACGCTGTCTCGTCGATGAATGTCGCGGACGGGCTTCGTTCAGGCCGGCGCGCTTAGCTTCTCCCCATCGAGATTGCGAAGGAGAGAACCATGCGTACGCTGATCATCCTGGCCACCGTGGCCGCTGCGGCTTTCACTCCGGCCGCCGCATCCGCCCAGCGTTACGGCTACAACCACGAAGTCCGGCGCGAAGTGCAGGAATGCCGCCGCGAGCTGCGCCGTGCCGACAGCCGCCGCGAATACCGCCGCGAGCAGCGCGAGTGCCGCCGCGAGATCGCAGACGCGCGCCGCGACAGCCGCCGCGACTGGCGCCACGATCGCCGCGATTGGCGGGACGACCGCGGCCACTATGGCTGGCGCGACCGTCAGTACGGCAGCCGCTGGTAAGCGCCGGGCGCCGGGCAGGGTATCGCACCTTGCCCGGCGCTGACGTTCCCGCCGAGCCTACACGCCGAACCAAGCCGCCGTCCCGGCGTTGGTCTCCCGCAACGGAGAGGCAGGCGGATGGTGGCAGAAGACGACACGCGCCGGGCGGCGCAGCTGGTGGCAGGCGCTGCCGAACCGCTGCCCGATTTCGACGATCCGGCATTCGGAGCGCTGTTCGATCGCTTCGCCGACGCCCGCGTGGTGTGCCTGGGCGAGGCGAGCCACGGCACCTCCGAATTCTACCGCGCCCGCGCCGCCATCACCCGCCACCTGATCGAGCGGCACGGCTTCACCATGGTCGCGGTCGAGGCGGACTGGCCCGACGCCGCGGTCATCGACCGCACCGTGCGCGCAAAGCCTGCGCCGGCCGAAGCGCCGACCCCCTTCACCCGCTTTCCCGCCTGGATGTGGCGCAATGCCGAGTTCGACGGCTTCGTGGACTGGCTCACCGCCCACAATGCCGATCGGGACGCGTCCGCCCGCGTCAGCTTCCACGGTCTGGATCTCTACAACATGACGGCGTCGGTCGCCGCTGTGATCGGCTATCTGGAGCGGGTCGATCCGGCAGCCGCCGCCGAGGCCCGCCGCCTCTACGGCTGCCTGAAGCCGTGGAAGGAGCAGCCCGAACGCTATGGCCGCATGGCGCTGAGCGAAGGCCATGGCCGATGCGAAACGGCGGTGGTGCAGCTGCTGCGCGACCTGTTCGCCAACGAAGCCGCCTATGCGCCCGGCGATCCGGACTCCTTCCTTGATGCGGCGCAGAACGCCAGGCTCGTCGCCAATGCAGAGGCCTATTATCGCGCCATGTACTATGGCTCGGCGGCCAGCTGGAACCTGCGCGACGAGCATATGGCCGACACGCTGGAACTGCTGCTGCAGCGCAAGGGGCCGGATGCCAAGGCGGTGGTCTGGGCGCACAACAGCCATGTCGGCGACGCCCGCCGGACCGACATGGGCCAGAGCCGCGGTGAGCTGAACCTCGGCCAGCTGGTGCGGGAGCGCTACGACGGCGCCGCCTGCCTGATCGGCTTCGGAACCCACGCTGGCACCGTCGCCGCCGCCGATGATTGGGACGAGCCGATGCGGATCATGACGGTCAATCCGTCCCGCCCCGACAGCTTCGAGCGCATCCTCCACGACAGCGGCGCCCCGCGCTTCCTGCTCGATCTGCGCGAGGGGGCGGCAAGCCCCGAACTGCGCGAGGCCCTCGCGGGTGAGCGGCTCGAGCGCTACATCGGCGTCATCTACCGCCCGGACACAGAACGCTGGAGCCACTATTCCGAGGCGTCGCTGGCCCAGGAATATGATGCCTTCCTGTGGTTCGACACTACGACTGCCGTGCAGGCTACGGCGGCAAGGGGCGAGGCGGGGCAGGACGAGACCTGGCCGACGGGACTGTAGATGGACAACCGCAGGCAGCCGGAACCGCGCCGCCAGAGTGGCGCGCGGTCGCGCATGGTGCCTATGATGGCCCGCACCTGTCCGGGAGATCCCCATGCGCTTCCTGTTCGCCGCCTGCCTGGTCACTGCGGCAATCGCCAGTCCTGCCGCCATGCGTCCGGCGATCGCCCAGTCCTCGGCACTCGATCCGAAGACCGCGGTCTACGAGTTGCGCATCTATTACCCCGCGCCCGGCAAGCTCGCCGCCCTCAACGCCCGCTTCCGCGAGCATACGCTCGCGCTCTTTGCCAAGCACGGCATGCACAACGTCGCCTATTGGAACGAGCAGCCGACCGCGGAAGCGCCGGAGGGTCGGGTCGTCTACGTGCTCGCCTACCCGAGCCGGGAGGCTCGGGAGGCGAGCTGGAAGGCGTTCGGCGCCGATCCGGAATGGCGTGCGGTGGTCGCCACCTCCGAAGCCGGCGGCAAGCTGGTGACGAAGATCGACAGCGTGTTCATGACGCTGGCCGATTATTCCCCGCGCCTGCCGCTCCGCTGAGCCGAGACGGGGAGGCTGCGTGCCGCGGATCCGGCACGCAGCCGCTCTTCAGCGCTAGGCGGCGCGCAGCGTGCGTGCCGCGGCGACCATCGCCTCGATCGCCGGCCTCACCTCATCCCATTTGCGCGTCTTCAACCCACAGTCCGGGTTCACCCAGAGCTGCTCGGGCCTCAGGTGCTGCTGGGCCAGCCGCATCAGCTCGACCATCTCGGTCTCGCCCGGCACGCGCGCGGAGTGGATGTCGTACACGCCCGGCCCGATCGCGCTCGGGTAGCGATACTTCGCGAACGCCTCCAGCAGCTCCATCTGCGACCGCGCCGTCTCGATCGAGATCACGTCGGTGTCCATCGCGCCGATCGACGGCAGGATGTGGTTGAACTCCGAATAGCACATGTGCGTGTGGATCTGGGTGCCGTCCGCCACGCCTGCGGCCGAGAGGCGGAAACAGTCCACCGCCCAGTCGAGATACTGCTGCCAGTCCCGCTTCCTGAGCGGCAGGCCCTCCCGCAGCGCCGCCTCGTCGATCTGGATCGCCCGGCATCCGGCCGCTTCCAGGTCCTGCACCTCGTCGCGGATCGCAAAGGCGATCTGCCGGCAGGAGGTCTCGCGGGGCTGGTCGTCGCGCACGAAGCTCCAGTTGAGGATCGTGACCGGCCCGGTGAGCATGCCCTTCACGGGCTTGTCGGTGAGCCCCTGCGCAAAGCGCCACCACTCCACCGTCATCGGGTGGGTGCGGCGGACATCGCCGAACAGGATCGGCGGCCGGACGCAGCGCGAGCCATAGCTCTGCACCCAGCCGTTCACCGTGAACGCGAAGCCGGCCAGCTGCTCGCCGAAATACTGCACCATGTCGTTGCGCTCGAACTCGCCGTGGACGAGCATGTCGAGCCCGACCGCTTCCTGCCAGCGGATGGCGCGCTCGGTCTCCTCGCGCAGGAACTGCTGGTAACCGGCATCGTCGAGGTTGCCGCGATTATGCTCGGCACGCGCATGGCGTACCTCGGCCGTCTGCGGGAAAGAGCCGATGGTGGTGGTGGGGAAGGGGGGCAGGTCGAGCAGTTCGGCCTGGGCCCGCGCGCGTTCGGCATGGCCGGAACGGCGCGCTCGCATGTCCGGCGTCGCCCCCGCCACCCGCGCCTGCACCGCCGCGTCATGGATGCGGGGCGACACCTTCCGGTTCGCTGCCGCCTCTGCCGACGCCGCGAGCGGCCCGGCTACGCTGTCCCGCCCTTCATTCAGCGCGCGCTTGAGGACCGCCAGTTCCTCCACCTTCTGAACCGCAAAGGCGAGCCACTGCTTCACCTCGGCGTCGAGCTTGGGTTCGAGCGTAAGGTCCACCGGCACGTGCAGCAGCGAGCAGGACGGCGCCAGCACCAGGTCGCGCGATGCCGCAATCGGGGCGAGCCGTTCCAGCACCGCGTCCAGGTCGGCACGCCAGACGTTGCGCCCGTCGATCACGCCCAGCGAGAGCAGCAGGTCCTTGGGCGCGGCCCGCAGGACGGCATCGAGCTGCCCGGGCGCGCGGACGAGATCGACGTGCAAGCCTTGCACCGGCAGCGCGGTCGCCAGGGCCAGATTGTCCTCCAGCCCACCGAAATAGGTCGCCAGCATCAGCTTGGGGCCGGACCGCTGGAGCGCCGCATAGGCGCGGGTAAAGGCCGCCCGCTGCTGCTCCGAAAGATCGGTCACCAGGATCGGCTCGTCGATCTGCACCCACTCGGCTCCGGCGTGCGCGAGATGCCCCAGGATGACGCGGTAGAGCCCGAGCACCTCGTCGAGCAAGTCGAACGGGTCGATCCCATGCCCCTTGGCCAGGCTCAGCCATGTGATCGGACCGAGCAGCACCGGGCGCGTCTCATAACCCTGCGCCTGAGCCTCCCGATATTCCTCGACCACCTTCAACCGGCCGAGCGCGAGCTTGCGGCCGGGTTCGATCTCCGGGACGATATAGTGGTAGTTGGTGTCGAACCACTTCGTCATCTCGCCGGCGGTCACCGAACCATGCGCATGGCCGCATCCCGCGTCCTCGCCGGTGGTGCCCCGCGCCATCGCGAAATAGGTCGCCAGGTCGGTGACCCCGTCCGCCGCGCCATAGCGGCTCGGGATCGCGCCCAGCATCACGCTGGTATCCAGCACATGGTCATAGAGCGAGAAGTCGTTGGACGGCAGCCAGTCGGCCCCCAACGCCTTTTGCCGCGCCCAGGCGGCGGTGCGCAGGCCCGATGCGGCTTCCTGCAACTCGGCCTCGCCGATCCTACCGGACCAGAACTTCTCCAATGCGAACTTCAACTCGCGGCGCGGACCGATGCGGGGAAACCCCAAGGTCGCGATCGTCACTGTCATGTCTTCAACCCCGAAGAGGGCGAAGCGCCGGACCGAGCGCAGGCAGGCACGCGCCAGGGATCGCCCGGCCGCACACGCACGCGACCAGACCGGGCACCCCGCCGGTGGACGTTATGGCGTCAAAGGCAGGTCTCCTGGCTCGCGGGTCAGCACGGACGATCCGTCTTCCCAAGACGCCGCGCGCCTCAGTGACATGCTTGGATCGCCGCTCGCCGCTTACAGTTGCGGGGGCAGCGCCGGCCTTGCCCCATCAGGAGCGCACCGGCTTCCCGTCTTAGCTCCGGCGCAGGCAAGCGCCCGGCCGGAGAACCTCGACGCAGCAAGCATCGGGAAAAATCATGGCTCGGTCAACCGTCATATAAAGAAATCTTTATATGACGCTATCACTGGGTTGGAAAAGGGGGGCGGAAGCGCGGGTTCCGCCACCCGATCAGAAAGCGTGGCGCATGCCGATCACGACGTTGCGGCCACGCAGCGGCGACTGCTCCTTCACGAACGAGGTGTGGACGAACGCCAGCTCGTTGAGCAGGTTGCTGCCACGTGCGTAGAGCTCCACCGCCCGCGCGCCGCCCAGGTCGATGCGATAGCTCAGCGTGGCGTTGAGCATGTCGTAGCCCGCCGTGGGCGTCTCATAGGAGGCGACCTTGTCCTGCTCGAACGTGCGATAATATTCGACGTCACCCGAAAGCGGCCCGGCGGCAAGGTCATAGCGCGCGCCCAGGCGCCCAGGCGGGATCCGGGGCAGGTTGTCGTCGTCGCGCTTCAGCTTGGCGTCGACATAGTCGCCGAACACCGTCACCCGGGACTGGGGCGTCAGCTGGTAGCTGAGTTGGCCGTCGATCCCGGCGAAGCGCGCATCCGCCGCCGTGTAGATCAGGAAGTCGTGCGGAACGCCGGTTTCGGTCTCGGTCTCGATCAGGCGCGCGAAGACATAGTCGTCGACCTCCTGATAGAACAGGCCGACCTCGAACTCGAACGGACCTCCCGCCTTGCGGAACGTCAGGTTGATCGCGTCGGTGGTCTCCAGAATGTCTTCGGCGGACAGGCCCTTTTCGCCCAGGACCGGGTTCCCGACCGCAAGCCCGAGTTCGTAGCTGTTGGTCGCCAGGTTGTTGCCGCGCGCGTACAGCTCGCGCACGCTCGGCGCGCGTTCGGTATGCCCCAGCGAAAGCGCGAGGCCGTATCCGCGCCCGATGTTCCAGTTGGCTGCAAGCGAGGCGGAGAAGGGATCGTGCTTCACGGCCGGGTTCCGGGCGCGAAACGCGTCCACGTCCTCGCGCTCCAGGATCTGCCGCCAGTCCGGGCCGTACCATTCGGCGAAGAGGTCCTGCAGCTCGGCATCGAGGGTGATGCGATAGGGCGGCACCGTCACGTCCACCGTGCGCCAGTCCTTGCGGACCGCCGCCTCGACGTCGACCGAGCCGAACGACCGCCGCTCGGACAGGAAGATGCCGAAGTTGTCGGTGAGGTAATCGGGACTTCCGTCAAAGCCATAGGCTCCGTCCGGGAAGGGCTTGTGCCGGTCGTTGACGTTGATGCCGCCGAACCGGCCGTCGGTATATTGCACCCCCAGCACACCCGTGAACCCGAGGACGGGCTCGTGCGTCAGCTCGAAGCGCCCGTCCCAGACCTCGTTGGTGTAGCGGCTGAACAGCAGATCGCCGTCGATCTCGTCATGGGTATAGTCGGTGTAGGAGAGGCGCGCGCGCGTGTGGGAGAAGCCCGGCAGCAGGTCGTCATAGTCGGCGCGGACATCGACCCGGTCGCTGCGCAGCTTGATATAGGCCGTGTGGTCGTCGGGCGAGCCGAACGGATCCTCCCAGCTGCCATGTGCCCCGCAATGCAGGTCCAGCCCGTGCGTATGGCAGACCCCGTTCAGATGGCTGTGGCCGGGCAGCCCATATTCGCTTTCGATGCGTGAATAGGCGGCGCCGACATAGCCCTTGGCGGTGATCCAGGACGCGCCGAACGCATAGCTGGTGCTCTCGGCAAAGGAATCGCGCAGCTTGTCGGAGCCGTAGCTGTCGGGCACGTCATAGTCGTCCGCCGCTCGACGCGCCCCCTCGGCATGGAGGGCGAACTGGCCGATGCCCGCCGTCACGCGGCCGACCACGGTCTTCTCTTCGTCGCCGGTCCCGTATCGCACCTCGGTCGCGCCGGTGAGGCCGCCGACCGGCACCACCTTGGGCACCTTGCTGTCGATCAGGTTAATCGCGCCGTTGGTGGCATTGCCGCCATAGCGGGTCGCGGCAGGCCCGCGCTGGATCTCGATGGCGTCGAGCAGCAGCGGATCGGTGGTGATCGCGTGGTCCGGCGATACCGACGCCACGTCGAACAGGTTGGCGCCGTCGCTCAGCACCTCGATGCGGGGCACCGTCTGGCCGCGGATCACGGGACGCGATGCGCCCCCGCCGAAATTGTCGAGGTGCACGCCCGGCAGGCCGGCGAGTGTCTCGCCTAGGCCGCCTTCACGGCGATGCGCCAGTTCGTCGCCGGCGAGCACCTGCACCGGCAAGGCATTCTCCTCCGTCTCCAGCGAACGGCCGGTGACGACGATCTCGCGCGTGCCGACGTGGCCGCGCGCGTCGACTTCCGCCTCTTCGCCCCCGGTCACCGCCTCCTGTGCCCACGCCGGGGCCGGCGCACCCGCCGCAAGGGCGGACGTCGTCAGCAGCGCTGCTGCGCCGCGGCGCATGTTTCGAAAACCCATGGTCTTGCTCCCCACCTTTTTGACCGGCGTCGTCTAGGTGATGTTATATCGTTAAATCAAGATGGGACGTAAGCGCATCCGTTCGCACGGGCGTTCCGCACCGAGCCGCGCCATTCCCTCGCGCTGCGGAACGGCGGCGCCACGCCTTTCGTTGAGCCGGAAACGGTGAGGAGCAAGCAGATGGCCACGACGCAGCAAGCATCTTCGGGAAATGTCGGCCGCACGGTCGCGATCGGCGCGGCGACGGGAGTGGTCGCCGGCCTCCTCGCCAATTTCCTGCGCAAGGCGGCGGTACAGGCGCCGACGGTGATGGCCGGCCGCTGGGACAAGGCGCTGGCGGCCGAACATGCCGCGGCGCTCAAGATCTTCGACCTGCTGGAAAAGACGAAGGACGAGGACACCGCCCGCCGTGCCTTCCTGCTGATGCAGTTGAAGCATGCGATCAGCAAGCATGCGTTCCAGGAAGAGAATGTCGTCTACGCGATGATGCGCGATCAGGGTCTGACGGAGGCGGCGGACCATCTCAATCACGAGCATGGCTATGTGAAGCAGTATTTCTTCGACCTGACCGAGATGGCGAAGGACGATCCCGCCTGGCTTCCCAAGCTCAAGGAATTCCGCGTCTTGATCGAAAGCCACATGCGCGAGGAGGAACAGGACCTCTTCCCCAAGCTGCGCGACCAGCTGTCGGAGACGCAGAACAAGCACATCACCGCCGCGATGAACAAGGAAGGCCTCAAGCTCGCCTGAGGGCGCTTTCCTTCATCCCCGCCGTGGCGCCGCTCCGAAGCACTGCGGAGCGGCGGTCACGGCTACGGCTTGCGGCCCCGCGCGCGAACGGCGAGGCCCAGCGCCGCACCCGCCAGGGCAACGGCCCCCAGCGCAATCCCCGGGTGCGTGCGGGTGGCCGTAAAGGCGCTGACCGGTCGCCCCTTCTGCTCGCCCTCGGTGACCCCGTCCTTGCCGTCCGGCGCGTAGAGATTGCCCGGGCTCACCGGCACCGGCCGGGCGGGGTTGGCCAGCAGCACCCCCATGTTCTGCGCCACCCGGTCGAACAGCAGCGGCATCAGCTGGGCGCCCAGCACCTGCAGCTTGCCCACGCCGCCGACCGTCAGCGAACGCCGCGGGTGCTGCGCCGCATCCAGGATCGCGTCCGCCACCAGCGAGGGTGCGTAGAGCGGCGGCGGAAGCTGCGCCTTGTAGCCGGTCAGGTTGCGGCCGTGCTGGGGGAAGGGGGTTCCGACCGGGCCCGGCTTGATGAGGGTGATCGACACCGGCGCACCCTCCGCCATCATCTCCAGCCGCAGCGAATCCGTGAAGCCCTTCACCGCATGCTTCGACGCCGTGTAGGAGGAGATGACGGGGGAGGGCATGTCCGAGTTGATCGACCCCACGTTGATCAGCGCGCCGCCGCCGGGCTTCTCCTTCAGGTGGCGCAGCGCTGCCAGCGATCCGTACACCACCCCCCAGTAATTGGTCTCGAACACCTGGCGGTGGTCGGCGGTGGGCGTCTCCAGCGCGGCGGCATAGACGCCGATCCCGGCATTGTTCACCCAGGTGTCGAAGCCGCCGAAGTGGTCGATCGCAAAGGTTGCGGCGCGCTCGACTTCCTCCTCCTGGCCGACGTCGGCCACGAAGGTGACGGCGGTGCCGCCGGTGGTCTGGATCTGGTCGCGCACCCGCGCCAGCGCGTCGCCGTCGCGCGCGATCAGCACCACCCGCGCGCCTGCCGCCGCCGCCCGGCGGGCCGTCTCCAGCCCGTGGCCGGAACTTGCGCCGGTGATGACGATCACCTGCTCGGAAAGCGGCTTCAGTTGGGCCTTCATGCTACCTCGTCTGGTTGGGCGACGCCGTGGAAGGCGGCGTCGTGCGGGCGCAGAACGAGCCGCCGTTGCGATCCGATCCCTCGCGGCTCTGGCGGCGGCGAGGGCGCTTGGCTATGCGGGCACCTTGCAGGGGAGGGGGCGAGAATGAACGTACGGAACGGCCGGATCGGGGGCATGAGGCTGGCGGCTGCGGTGCTGCCGCTGCTGTTGGCCGCCTGTTCGGACGAGGCGCCGCGATCCGACCCGGCACTGCCGCCGCACGCCGCCGCGACCAGCCTTCCGCCCGCCATGCTCGGCCGCTGGGGGGAGGACGCGGCCTGCGCCCATCCGCTCGAGGTGGCGGCGGATCGCATCGCCGGCGCCCGCATCGATGCGGTCACCACCGCTACCGACGGGGCGGTCGACGTCGACACCTCGGCCGAGGTCGACGGCATCACCACCGGGCGGCGCTATCGACTCGCACGGTCCCGCGGCGAGCGGCTGGCGGTCACCGTCGACGGCATCACCACCACCCGCATCCGCTGCCCGTGACCCCGGTCGAGGCCGGCCCCGCCGACACCGCCGCCGTGGTCGCGCTGTGGCAGGCGGCCGGGCTGACGCGGCCCTGGAACGATCCCGCCGCCGACTTCGCCCGCGCGCTTGCCGCCGCGGATTCGGCGGTGCTGGTGCTGCGCGACGGCGCAGCGCTGATCGGCAGCGTCATGGTCGGCTATGACGGCCACCGCGGCTGGGTCTATTATCTCGCCGTCGCCCCCGATCGGCGTCGCCACGGGCTCGGCCGCACCCTGATGCTGGGCGCGGAGGCATGGCTGCGCGCCCGCGGCTGTCCCAAGATCCAGCTGATGGTGCGCACCGGCAATGCCGATGCGCTCGCTTTCTACGATCGGCTGGGCCTCGTCCCGCAGGACGTCGTCACCCTCGGCCGTTTCCTCGCGCCCGAGCCTGCCTGACCGGGCACGCGCGTTTTTCCCGAAACCTTCGCGCCACGGCTCGCGTTCCAGTCCCTGGTCTCGGCCGCCTCGCGCTCACGCGATCCGACCGGCTGCCGGGAGAGGCGGATGGCGCACTTCATGTTCTGCACGGGGATCGAGAGCAGCATCCCCACCATCGACAACGGCCGGGTGCGCGTCGACCAGATGGAGTCCTGTGGTCACTATGCGCGCTGGCGGGAGGACTTCGACCTGGTCCAGGATCTCGGCATCCACTTCCTCCGCTTCGGCCCGCCGCTCCACAAGACGCTGCTGGCGCCGGGCAAATATGATTGGGAGTTCGCCGACCTCACGCTCGGGGACCTCCGCCGCCGCAACATCACGCCCATCGTTGATCTCTGCCACTTCGGCGTGCCCGACTTCGTGGGCGACTTCCAGAACCCCGATTTCCCGCAGCTCTTTGCCGATTATGCGGCCGCCTTCGCCCAGCGCTATCCCTGGGTGCAGCTCTATACCCCGGTGAACGAGATGTTCGTCTGCGCGGTCTTCTCCGCGCTCTACGGCTGGTGGAACGAGCAGCTCGCGAGCGACCGCGCCTTCGTGACCGCGCTCAAGAACATCGTCTACGCCAACGTCCTCGCGATGCGGCGCATCCTGGAGCATCGCGCCGACGCGCTGTTCATCCAGAGCGAGTCCTCGGAGTATTTCCACGCCGACAGCCCGGCTGCGATCCGCCCTGCCGAGGTGATGAACGCCCGCCGCTTCCTCAGCCTCGATCTCAACTACGGCCGCCGGGTCGACAGCGCGATGTACGAATATCTGCTGGATAACGGCATGACGCGCGAGGAGTACCACCGCTTCCACGGCAACCGGCTGAAGCAGCACTGCATCCTCGGCACGGACTATTACTGGACCAACGAACATCGCATGCACCAGGACGGCCACAGCTGGGCCTCGGGCGAGGTGTTCGGCTACAGCGAGATCACCCGCCAATATTACTGCCGCTACGGCCTGCCGGTGATGCACACGGAGACCAACATCGCCGAGGGACCGAACGGCGACGAGGGCGTCAACTGGCTGTGGAAGGAATGGGCCAACGTCCTCAGGCTGCGCAACACCGGCATCCCGACGGTGGGCTTCACCTGGTATTCGCTGACCGACCAGATGGACTGGGACACCGCGCTTCGCGAAAAGAACGGCCGGGTGACCCCGGTCGGCCTCTACGACCTGGATCGCAACATCCGCCCGGTGGGCAAGGCGTACAAGCAGTTGATCGCCGACTGGCGCGACGTGCTGCCGGCGCAGAGCCTGTGCCTGGTGGTTCCGGTCGTGCCGCCCTCGTGCAGCCACCCCACGGGGCCATGACCGCCGGCGAGCCGCTCGATCGCCCGCACACCGGCCATCTCCCGGCAATCGAAGCGTCCGCTATCCCGTGCCCCTGCCAGCCGGAGGGGCGAGCCTCGGTAGGACAGGGGGAGGGCGCCGGTCGGGCACGCCTCCCTCGCCCGCTATTCCTCGGCCGAGCTGTCCTTGTCGTCGCCGGTCTTGTCGGGTGACTTCTTCTTCGACGCCTTGCGCGCCCCGGTTCCGGTGGCGCCGCCCCGGCCGGTGCCGGTGCTGCCCCTCGCACCGTCGCCGCCCTTGGTCGTGATCGCGCCGGGATTTCCGCCTGCACCTTTCTGAGCCATGTCGAGTCTCCGTCAGGGAAGACAATGCAACCCGCCGGCCCAGTCCCCAGTTCCGCCGCGGGGCTGACGCCTAGTAGCGGGCAGCCAGCGACCCCAATTGCGGACGTTGACGGCAGAACGCCAGCACGCCAGCGTGCCTCCCATGAAGCAGCTGACATTGTTGATGCTTGCCCTTGCTGCCGCCTGCTCAGATGGATCGGCGGGGAATTCCTCTGTCGAGGATAGCCGTTCAAGGCAGTCCCCGGCGTCGGCGCAGCCGGCGGTCGTCCTGGCAGGGTATGTCACTGATACCGCCCGCATTATCGATGCCACGCGAGAAGAGGCGCTTTCCAAGCGTCTGTACGCGCTTGAACAGGCGACGGGTCATCAGATGGTCATCGTGACCGTCCCTTCGCTGGATGGGCAGGACATTGCCGACTTCACAACCGCTTTGGCCAACGCCTGGGGGATCGGGCGGGCAGAACACGACGACGGCGTCGTCCTCCTCGTGGCTCCCAACGAACGCAAGGTACGGATCGCGGTCGGCTACGGCCTTGAGAAAACCCTGCCCGATGCGCTTTGCGGCCACATCATCGAGGAGCAAATGCTGCCTCGCTTCCGGCAGGGCGACCTGGCAACCGGGATCGAAGCCGGAGCGACGGCCCTGATCAATCAGCTGACCTAGACTCGGGATCGCTCGCGTCCCGTCCTCCCGATTGCCTGAGTTGCCGGCGGCTTGGCGCGGCTGCGCGCAAGTTCTCGATCCCGCTTCACAGCTATCGGCGCTCTCGTTACTGAGGCCGCCAGCAAATGGGGCAATAACTTCGGGGGGAATGACTTTGCGCACCGTGTGGATAAAGGTTCTGGCGTCGGTTTCCGTGTCGATGCTCGCCTGGGGCGCCGTCCCCGCGGATGCGCAGTTCGGCATGCTCGGCGATCTCGCCAAGCGCGCCGGCGTCTCGATGCCCAGCCTGCGCAAGGAACCGATCACCACCAGCCTTCCCGACGCACGCTGGGGCGATCCCAGCCAGGACGGGTTCGTGCCGCGGGAGCCCAAGCGCAACCTCGCCGAACTGCAGCGCACGCCCAACGGCGGCTTCGTCCTGCAGCCGGGCTATTACAGCTTCCACGATCAGAGCTATTGCCTGCACGCCGGCACCCACGGGCCGGGCAACGGCGACGGCTATCTCTATGCCCCGCCGCTCGGTGCTGCCAAGGATGCGGTGATCACCATCGTCCGCAACTCGGTCCAGCACCCGGAGATCGACCAGCACACCATCCAGGCGCTGCTGTGGGCGATCCTGTCGCGCGCGAAGCTGGAGGACATGTCCAACGAGCATCGTGCCGCCGCCGCCCAGCTGCTGACCCCGCGCCAGCTCGCCGGGCTCAACCGCGGCGTGCTCGACATGCTCTCGTCCGGCCCCATCGCCGACAACCTGCCGGCCGAGGTGCGCGCCGTGCTCCGGGCGGAGGCGGACCTGCGCCAGATGCTGACCACCCCCGGCACCAGCTACAGCGAACTGGAGCGCGTGGCGGTGCTCGCCGGCATGGCCCCCGTGGGCGCCGGCAGCCGTGACGTGCCGACCGGCCGCTGGAGCCACCATCCGGATGGCTACTGGGTCCGCTACCTGCCCAGCAGCTACACCAACACGGTCGTCGAGATCTGGGTGCCCGCCGACGGACCCGGCGCCGGCAAGGAGTTCGATCCCGCCACCCACATCGCGGTCCCGGGCAATACCGCGCGCCAGCGCCTCATCCAGTCCGGCCGCGCCTACCGCGCCAGCTGACCGGGCGCGGCTCGTAGGGGGCGCTGCAGTCATCGGCTAACAGGCTGCCTCTCCCCTCCCTGGAAGGGAGGGGCCGGGGGTGGGTACCGCCGAGGCACTCGGCGGTCGCCTTTCCCGACTCTCGCGGCTACGCCTCGGGCCAACCAAAACCACCAAGGACCCGATGTGACCGCCACCCTGTACGGCATCCGCGCCTGCGACACGATGAAGAAGGCGCGCAGCTGGCTGGAGGAGAAGGGCGTCGCCTTCACCTTCCACGACTACAAGACCGCCGGCGTCGACCGGCAGGCGCTGGAGCGTTGGGTCGACCGGCTCGGCTGGGAGGCGCTGCTCAACCGCTCCGGCACCACCTTCCGCAAGTTGCCGGAGGAGCAGCGCGCCGATCTCGACCGCGATCGGGCAATGGCGATCATGCTCGCCAACCCCTCGTCCATCCGCCGCCCGGTGCTGGAGGATGGGGATGCGCTGCTGGTCGGCTTCAAGCCGGATGCCTATGGGCAGCACTGGCGCTGATCGGCGCGAGTGACTGGCGCGCTGGCGCCGCACCCTCTATTCCGGGCCCATGTCCACCACCTCCTCCATCGAGGGCGGCGCACGTCGTGCCGATCCCGCGTCGCCTCCTCCCAAGCGGCTGACCGTGCCCGCGCTCCGCGCCCGCAAGGGCGCCGATGCCGAGCCGCTGGTGATGATCACTGCCTATACCGCGCGCATGGCGCAGCTGCTCGATCCCCATTGCGACATGCTGCTGGTCGGCGACAGCCTGGCCCAGGTGATCTACGGCCTGCCGTCGACCGTGCCGGTCACGCTGGAGATGATGGCGGCGCATGGTGCGGCGGTGGTGCGCGGCAGTGCCCATGCGCTGGTCGCGATCGACATGCCCTTCGGCAGCTATGAAGCGAGCCCGGCCCAGGCCTTCGAAAGCGCCGCGCGGCTCCTCAAGGAGACCGGCGCCGCCGCCGTGAAGCTGGAGGGCGGGGAGGCGATGGCGCCGACCGTCCGCTTCCTCACCGAGCGCGGCATCCCCGTGATCGGCCACATTGGCTTGACGCCGCAGGCGGTGAACCTGCTCGGCGGCTATGGCGCGCGCGGGCGCAGCGAGGCGGAAGCCGCCAAGATCGTCGCCGACGGCGTCGCGATCGCGGAGGCGGGCGCCTTCATGGTCGTGATCGAAGGCGTGCTGGAGCCGATCGCGATCGCGGTGACGGACCGCATCGCCTGTCCCACCATCGGAATCGGCGCGTCGGCGCAGTGCGACGGGCAGGTCCTGGTGGGGGAGGACATGCTCGGCCTGTTCGATCGCACCGCCCGGTTCGTGAAGCGCTACGAAGATCTCGCCGGCCGTATTTCGGCCGCGGTTGAGGCCTATGCGGGCGAAGTGCGGTCGCGTGCGTTTCCCAACGCCGAACACCTCTATCAACCCAGGGTTTGAACGGCTTTCGTTTCCCTTCCCGCGCGGCTAGATAGCGCGCTTCGTTCGCGGCACGCATGGAGTAGGACTTGGCGCTCACCCCCCAGAATAACCAGGCCTTCCTGCGCGAGGTCGACGAGGAGCTGCGGCGCGACCAGGTGGCGAGCTTCGGCCGCCGCTACGGCCTGTGGGTCGCGGTGGCGATCGTCGCGGTGCTGGCGGCGTTCGGCGGCTGGATCTGGTGGCAGCACCACCAGAAGGAGAAGGCGGCCGAACAGGGCGTGCTGCTCCAGCAGGCGATGGACGACCTGGGCGCGAGCAAGGTCAATGCCGCCACGAGCGCGCTCGCCAAGCTCGAAAACTCCGGCAGCGACGGCTACCGCGCCTCGGCGAAGTTCGTGCAGGCCGACATCCTGCTCAACAAGCAGGACCTGAAGGGCGCCGCCGCCAAGTTCGCGGAGGTCGCGAACGACACCTCGCTTCCGGGCGAGTTCCGCGACTTGGCACTCCTGCGCCAGACCGCGGCCGAATATGACACGTTGAAGCCCCAGGCCGTCGTCGATCGGCTGCGTGGCCTCGCCAGCAAGCAGAGCCCCTGGTTCGGCAGCGCGGGCGAAATGGTCGCGGTCGCTTATATCCGCCTGGGTCGCCGTGACCTGGCCGGCAAGATGTTCGGGGAAATGGCCCAGACCGAGAGCGTGCCGGAATCGATCCGGCAACGTGCGGTTCAGATGGCGAGTGCTCTTGGCGTAGACGCGCCCGCCTCCAAGGCGCCGACGACCCCCACCTCAGAGGAAAAGAACGCAGGATGAGGACCAGCGCGAAGCTGATGACGGCCGTGGCAGCGCTTTCGCTGCTGGGCGGCTGCGGCATCTTCAAGGGCGATGGCAAGCGCAAGACGCCGATCCTTGGCGAGCGCGTGCCGATCCTGTCCGCGGAGAATGACGTGACGGTCGATCCGTCGCTCGCCGCGGTGCAGGTGCTGCTGCCGCCCCCGGTCGCCAATGCCGACTGGACCCAGCCGGGCGGCAACGAGTCGAAGGCGATGGGCCATCTCGCGCTCGCCGCTGCGCCCAGCCGCGTGTGGACCGCCCGCATCCCCGGCGGCACCACCCGCGTCCGCCTGGGCGCCGCCCCGGTGGTCGCCGGCGGCCGCCTCTACGTCATGGACGTGGAGGGCGTCGTCCATTCCTTTGACGCGACGACCGGCGCTGCCGGCTGGACCGCCAATACCGTCAAGGATGCCGACAACGGCAACCAGGCGGCCCGCTTCGGCGGCGGCGTGAGCGTCGGCGAAGGGCGCCTGTTCGCCACCAACGGCCTCGGCGACGTGGTCGCGTTCAACGTGGCGGACGGTGCCGAGGTGTGGCGCGCCAAGCCGGGCGGTCCGCTGCGCGGTGCGCCCACGGTCGCCAACGACCAGGTCTATGTCGTCAGCCAGGACAACCAGCTGTTCGCGCTGGCGCAGGCCGACGGCACCGTCGTCTGGACTCAGGCGGGCTCCGTCGAAAGCCAGGGCGTGTTCGGCGTCGCAGCCCCCGCCTCGGCGCAGGGCACCGTGGTCGCCGGCTTCTCCTCGGGTGAGCTCAACGCCTATCGCTACGAAAACGGCCGCTCGCTCTGGGCGGACAGCCTCTCGCGCACCAGCGCCACCACCTCGGTCTCCTCGCTCGCCGACATCGATGCGGAGCCGGTGATCGACGCCGGCCGCGCCTATGCCGTCGGCCAGGGTGGCCGCATGGTCGCGCTCGAGGTCACCAGCGGCCAGCGCCTGTGGGAGCAGAACCTCGCCGGGATCTCGACGCCCGCCGTCGCCGGAGAGTGGCTGTTCGTCGTCACCGACGATGCGCGCCTGCTCTGCGTCGCGCGCGGCAGCGGCAAGGTCCGCTGGATGCACCAGCTGCCCCGCTACCAGAACGAGAAGAAGAAGAAGGGCCCGATCCTGTGGGTCGGCCCGGTGCTCGCCGGCAATCGCCTGGTGCTCGCCAACTCCGAAGGCCAGCTGGTCTATGCCTCGCCCGAGGACGGCACCGTCAGCGCCACCGTGGAGGCTTCCAGCGGCCCGATCGGCCTGTCGCCGATCGTCGCCAACTCGACCCTTTACCTGCTCGATGACTCGGGCACGATCAGCGCCTGGCGCTGATCGCTGCTGAAAACGGACATGCCGCTTCCTACCGTCGCCATTATCGGACGCCCCAATGTGGGCAAGTCGACGCTGTTCAACCGGCTCGTCGGCAAGCGCCTGGCGCTTGTCGATGACCAGCCTGGCGTCACGCGCGACCGGCGGGAGGGGGATGCCAACCTCCTCGGCCTGGAATTCCGGATCATCGACACCGCCGGGTTCGAGGACGAGGACCCGCAGAGCCTGCCGGGCCGCATGCGCCAGCAGACCGAGGCGGCCGTCATGGACGCCGACGTCGCGCTGTTCATGATCGACGCGCGGGTCGGCGTGACCCCGCTCGACGAGGAAATCGCCCGCTGGCTGCGCGCCGCCGATCGCCCCGTCATCGTGCTCGCCAACAAGGCAGAGGGCCGCGCCGGCGAGACCGGCGTGATCGAGGCGATGGCGCTCGGCTTCGGCGATCCGGTGCCGCTTTCGGCCGAGCATGGCGAGGGTGTGGTCGACCTGTTCGACGCGCTGCGCCCGTTCGTCGACCGCGAGGACGAGGAAGAGCCGGAGGAGGATCCCGAATCCCCCGACGCGCCACTCAAGCTCGCGATCGTCGGCCGCCCGAACGCGGGCAAGTCGACGCTCATCAACCGCATGCTCGGCCAGGACCGGCTCATCACCGGCCCGGAAGCCGGCATCACCCGGGATTCGATCGCGATCGAGTGGGAATGGGAGGGCCGTCCGGTCCGCCTGATCGACACCGCCGGCATGCGCAAGCGCGCCCGCGTGCAGGAGAAGCTGGAGAAGCTCTCCGTCGCTGACGCGCTGCGTGCCGTTGATTTCGCCGAGGTGGTCGTGCTGCTGCTCGACGCCACCCGCGGGCTTGAGGTGCAGGACATCAAGATCGCCGACCGCGTCCTCCAGGAAGGCCGCGCGCTGGTGATCGCCCTCAACAAATGGGACGTGGCGGAGAACGCCTCCAGCCTGTTCAACGGCGTCAAGGGTGCGCTGGAGGAAGGCCTGGCCCAGGCCAAGGGCGTGCCGCTGCTCACCGTCTCGGCCTTCAGCGGCAAGGGCATCGAGACGCTGCTTAAGGTCGCGTTCGAGACGCGCGAGGCGTGGAGCCGCCGTGTCTCGACCGGCCAGCTCAACCGCTGGTTCGATCGCGCGATCGAGGCCAATCCGCCGCCCGCGCCCGGCGGCAAGCGCATCAAGATGCGCTACATCACGCAGAACAACACGCGCCCGCCCAGCTTCGTGCTGTTCGGCACCCGCGTCGACATGCTGCCGGAAAGCTACAAGCGTTACCTCATCAACGGCATCCGCCGCGAGTTCGATTTCGGCGCGGTACCGGTCCGCCTGAACCTGCGCGCGCCCAAGAACCCGTTCGACAACAAGGACGGATGATCGACGCCCGCGGCCTGCGCTGCCCCTGGCCGGCCCTGCGCCTGGCCAGGGCGCTGCGCCAGGGGGAGCAGCCGGAGCCGTTCGAAGTGCTCGCCGATGATCCCAATGCCGAACGCGAGATGCGTGCCGTGGCCGAGGCCGCCGGCCGCCGCCTGATCCGCCTCGCCGACGCCCGCTTCGAGGTCCGTCCCGCCGCCTGAGCCCGCGCGGATTGCAACCGGCGATCCGTCGGCGTACCACCACCCCGTTCTCGGGAGTTTTCGAAATGATCCAGCGTCACCGCTAAGGCGGTAAAAACCTGCGCCAGCGGAGCGATCCGCCGACCGGACTCTGTTTCGAGAACATCATGCAACGACTGAAGAACAAGACGTGCGTCGTCACCGGCGCTGCGCGTGGCATCGGCCGCGCCATCGCCGCCCGCTTCCACGACGAAGGGGCGACCGTCATCGCCACCGACATCGACGCCGCCATGGGAGCGGCTGCGGCCGCCGAAATCGGCTGCCGGTTCGAACCCCTCGACGTGCGCGAGGAAGGCGACTGGGCGCGGCTGGCCGGCATCGTCCCAGTGGCCGACGTGGTGGTCAACAATGCCGGCATCACCGGCTTTGAAGGGGGGATGGTGCCCCACGATCCCGAACACGCCAGCCTTGCAGACTGGCGCGCGGTGCATCGCGTCAACCTGGACGGCACCTTTCTCGGCTGTCGCTACGCGATCGGCGCGATGAAGGGGACGGGAAGGGGCTCGATCCTCAACATCTCCTCACGCTCGGGGCTGGTCGGCATCCCGGGCGCGGCGGCCTATGCCGCGTCCAAGGCGGCGATCCGCAACCACAGCAAGACGGTGGCGCTTTATTGCGCGCAGCAGGGCTGGCAGATCCGCTGCAACTCGATCCACCCGGCCGCCATCCTCACCCCGATCTGGGAGCCGATGCTCGGCAGCGGCCCGGATCGGGCGGCGAGGATGCAGGCGTTCGTGGCCGACACCCCGCTCAAGCGCTTCGGCATGCCCGACGAAGTCGCCGCGATCGCCGTGACGCTCGCCTCCGACGAGGCAACCTACGTGACTGGGACCGAGATCAACATCGACGGCGGCCTGCTGGCAGGGTCCGCCGCTTCCCCCGGCTGACCGCGGCGGCGGGCGCGGCCGACCGCGCCCGCCGCCTTCGGCCTAGCCGCGATCGCCGCCCGCCGGGCGGTGCTGCCGCAGCCAGCCGGCGACATCGGTGACGGCGATCCCCTGCGCCGCGTTGAACGTCCGCTCCCGGTCCCAGGCGACGCCGGTTTCGCGCGCGAACGCCAGCCGGTAGGCGCGCATGCCGTCCCCCGGATGCGCTGCCGCGTCCGCACGCAGCTGCTCCATGCTCCACAACACGCGCGCCACCGGCCGCCCCAGATACGCCTCCACCCGGTCCGCCAGCTCGGCATAGGAGACGGTGTCGCCCGCCACGTATACGACCTGATCGTCCAGCCGCGGCCGATGCGCCAGGATCGCCGCCGTCAGCCGGCCGATGTCCTCAGGCGTGGTCACCGTCAGCCGATGCTCCCAGCTGCCGAGCGCATGCACCCGGCCATGCTCCAGGTCGACCAGCCCAAACGCCGGTTCGAACAGGAAGCTGGTGAACATGCCGGTCGACACGATGGTCCAGCGCGTGCGCGACTGGCCGCGCAGCAGGTCGCGCACATCGGCCTGCTCGTCGAACACCGGCTGGCCGCTGCCCCGCCCCACGACGTCATAGTCGACGCCGAACTGCCAGGGGACATAGCGCTCCACCCCTGCCTCCAGCACGGCGGCGGTGATCCTGCGCTGGGTGCCTGGCCCGCCGACGAACCCCGTGCAGCAGATCACGGTGTCGAAGCGCGCAAACACCGCGGCAAGCGCGTCCTCCGTCTCCGTCGCCAGGTCCGCGCGAACGATGTCGATGCCCAGGCTGTGCAACCGTGCGTCGATCCCCTCCTCGGCGGCAGGGTCCTGCCGGGGCCGCAGCAGCACGCTCAGCGTGCGTCCGTCCGCCGTGCGCCGGTCGGTGAGCGCCTCCAGCATCGCAACGCCCAGTTCGCCCGCGCCGAGGACGAGCGTGGCATCGGTCTTGGGTTCGGTCTCGTGCATTCGTATCTCCTCCAATCGGGTGGGTGAGATGGCTCGCCGATCCGCGAGCAAAAGAAGGCACAGGCGTGATACCGCACCCCAAAAGCAGCTTCGAAGACGTGATCGCCCAATCGCAGGCCGCCTGTGCGGCGCTGAGCGACGCGGACGATGGCCTGAAGCGGGAGGTGCTGGCCCATGCCGGCAACCGCTGGTCGCTGGGCATCGTCCATGCGCTGGGCGTCGCGGGAACGCTGCGCCACGCGGAGCTCGCCCGGCGGCTGGACGGGGTCACCCAGCGCATGCTCACCCGCACGCTGCGCCAGCTGGAGCGCGACGGACTGATCGCCCGTCACGACTATCGGGAGGTGCCGCCGCGGGTCGACTATCGCCTGACGGAGCTTGGGCGCGGGCTGCTGGTGGGCATGCTGCCGCTCTGGACCTGGGTGATCGACAACGCAGACGCGTTTCGAGCCGCCCGGCGCCGCTTCGACGGCGCGGATGCGGACCAGGGCTGAGCCTATTCGTCCGCGCACAAAAAAAGGGCCGGCGTCGCCGCCGGCCCCATCTTTTCGGAAACGGGTAGGGAGGCTCAGCCTTCCTTCACGTCATATTCCGACTTCGCATTGAGGGCGATGTAGTTCTCCAGGCCCATGCGCTCGATCATCTCGAACTGGCGCTCCAGCGTGTCGACATGCTCTTCCTCGTTCTCGAGGATCTCGGCGAACAGGTCGCGGCTCACGAAGTCGCGCACGCTCTCGCAGTACGCAATCGCCTCGCGCAGCTGGGCGACGGCCTCCAGCTCCAGCGCCAGGTCGGCCTTGATCGCCTCGACCACGGTCTCGCCGATGCGCAGGCGGCCGAGCAGCTGGAAGTTGGGCAGGCCGTCCAGGAAGAGGATGCGCTCCGCCAGCCGGTCGGCGTGCTTCATCTCCTCGATCGATTCCTCGCGCTCGAACTTGGCGAGCTTGTACACCCCCCAATGATCGAACATCCGGTAGTGCAACCAATATTGATTGATCGCCGTCAGCTCGTTGCGGAGCGTCTCGTTGAGGAATTCGACGACCTTGGGATCACCCTTCACGTTCACATGCCCTTGCTGGTAAATTATGGGCGTGAATCTACGGTGCTGATCCCGGTTTGAACAGGCAGAAAACGGCGGGAATCTGCGGTTTTTCTACCTGCGAGCGTCACGCAATCGCGCGCTCCTCGTCGATGATCTCGCGTGCGAATGGCACGCATTGTCCGCACTTCGCCTGCCGGCCGAGCGCCCGATAGGCCTGGCAGGCACTCATCGCGCCGGACCGCGCGGCCCGCCGGACTTCGTCTTCCCGAATCGCATTGCAAACGCAGACGACCATTGCCGATTCCTTGTTGACCGGGACCGGGTAGCGCCATTGCGAACTGCTCGCAACTGTTTTGCGACGCATTCGCAAATCGGGGGTCTGCGCCATCAACGGGGCAGAACGGACGTCCGCCGCATCGGCTGCAGTTCGAGTCGCGCCAGCGAACGCCACAGCCACTCGAACGGGCCATAGCGAAAGCGGGCGAGCCACGCCGGCGACCACAACAGCATCGCCGCCCACATCGCGAACACGATCGGATAGAGCGCCGCCCGCGACAGCGTCCCGTACCAGCCCAGGCCATAGCCGTAGAAGAGCGTGGTCATGACGATGCTGGTGGTCAGATAGTTGGTGAACGCCATCCGCCCGGCCGCAGCGAGCCGCTCGGTGAGCCCGCCGCCCGACCGCGCGAGCAGCAGGATCAGGCACGCCCAGCCCAGGATCATCAGCACGCGCAGCAGCGCGGCGAGGGGCATGGTTGCGGTCGCCACCGTCAGCAGATCGAAATCGCGCGAGACCAGCCACGCCGCGAGCAGCGCGTAGCCCGGGACGCCCACGCCGAAGCCCGCCAGCATCCACCGCGCATAGCGCGCCCGCGACCAGGCGCCCGTCAGCATCCCCGAACGCAGCCCTGCCATGCCCAGCAGCATATAGCCCAGCGTCTCGGCTCCCACGAACAGCGTGGTCGACAGCGAATGCGCCAGCTCTTCCCAGCGATGCGCGACCAGGCCGCTCCAGCTGCCGCGATGCAGCGCCAGCTCCTCCTGGATATGGGCAGGGCCGGGAACGCCCATGGTGTCGATAAAGGCGCGCAGCGACTTGGCGGCTTCGGCGGCCTTGGCGGGATCGGGGTCGTGGATGCCCGCCTGCATCGCCATCACGCCCAGCGGCATCATGGCATACAACAGCCACGCGACCCCGGCGAGCACCACCCCGCGGGTCACCAGCGCCCGAACGCTCGCGTTGCGGCACGTATAGGCGATCGCCCCGATCACCGCATATTGGTTCAGGATGTCGCCCCACCACAGCAGCAGCAGATGGGCGATGCCGAACACGAACAGCCAGGCCATGCGCTGGAAGTGCACTCGCGCCGGGCTCTCGCCCTTGGCCACGGCCCGGTCGATCACCAGCAGCATCGACGCGCCGAACAGGAAGCTGAACAGCCCGCGCATCTTGCCGTCGAACAGCACGAAGTTGACGAGATAGACCGCCAGGTCGATCCCCTGGTGCCCGCCATAGGCCTTGGGGTTCATGTACGCCGCGTCGGGCATCGCAAAGGCGACGATGTTCATCAGCAGGATGCCGAGCACCGCCACCCCGCGCACCGTATCCAGCGACCCGATCCGGTCCGCCTGCGTCGTCGCCATCGCTGTTTCCCCATTCGCCCCGACGCGGTTCTAGAACAGGAACGCGCCCGGCAGAAGTCGGCCCAGTCTCGAACCCGTCTTCTCCCGTACCTGGGCGAAGGCCGGACCCCGGTCGGGAAGGCGGATGAAAGGGGCAACCCGCTCGCGCTCTCTTCCGTGCTCCCGCGAGGGCGGGAGCCCAGGGTCCCGCACGCCAAGGCCCGTTGCCCGGCTAGACCTTTGACCCGCCTGCGCGAAACCGCTGCAAAGCACGGGCCGCCGTCCCTGGGCCACACCGTATTCCTGCGCAGGGAGGAATCCAGGGCCAGGCAGACCAACGCCTCGCGGTGCTTGGAACCCTGGGCTCCTGCCTTCGCAGGAGCACGGTCAGGCGCTTCGCAGAGGTCTCGCCTGTGCGGAGTGCGTGGGGTGGGCCGGGGCTGCCTCGATCGACAGCCCCTGGCAGTTCCGTCAGGCCAGGGCGGCGTCGCTGCCCATCAGATTGGGGAAGAAGCCCTCATGCGCCGTGCGCAGCGCATCGAGCGACACGACGAAGTCGCCGTCGGCCAGCTCGAAGATCAGCCGGCTGCCGATGGTGCGGCCGATCGGCTCCGCGTCGATCCCGGCCGCCTGCGCGCCCTTCAGGAAGTCGAGCAGCGCATGGTCGTGCACCGTCACCAGATACACGCCCTGGTCCTCGCCGAAGAAGGAGCAGGCGTGGTCGTACGGCTGCTTCTTGTCCAGGATCGCGCCGACATTGCCGGCCAGCGCCATCTCGGCCAGCGCGACCGCCA
Source organism: Sphingomonas sp. ACRSK (assembly GCF_022346685.1). Taxonomy (NCBI): domain Bacteria; kingdom Pseudomonadati; phylum Pseudomonadota; class Alphaproteobacteria; order Sphingomonadales; family Sphingomonadaceae; genus Sphingomonas; species Sphingomonas sp. ACRSK. The sequence goes on from NZ_JAKRNR010000006.1 coordinate 110,447, forward strand.
GCCCGCCGTCGGACACGTCATGCGCTGCCGTCACCACGCCCGCGGTGATCGCGGCGCGCAGATAGTCGCCGGTGCGCCGCTCCTGCTCCAGGTCCACCGGCGGCGGCGGGCCTTCCTCGCGGCCGTGGATCTCGCGCAGCCACAGCGACTGGCCGAGATGGCCGGAGCGATTGCCGAGCGCGATGATGATGTCGCCGGTCTGCTTGAAGGCGATGGTCATCGACTTCTCCCAGTCGGCCATCAGCCCCAGGCCGCCGATCGCCGGCGTCGGCAGGATGGCGGAGCCGCCGCCCGTCGCCTTCGACTCGTTGTAGAGCGACACGTTGCCGGACACGATCGGGAAGTCGAGCGCACGGCACGCCTCGCCCATGCCTTCCAGGCAGCCGACGATCTGGCCCATGATCTCGGGCCGCTGCGGGTTGGCGAAGTTCAGGCAGTTGGTGATCGCGAGCGGGGTCGCGCCTACCGCGGTCAGGTTGCGCCACGCCTCGGCCACCGCCTGCTTGCCGCCCTCGACCGGGTCGGCGAAGCAATAGCGCGGCGTGCAGTCGGTGGTGATCGCCAGCGCCTTCTTGGTGCCATGCACGCGCACCACCGCGGCGTCGCCGCCCGGGCGCTGCACGGTGTCGGCGCCGACCATGTGGTCATACTGCTCCCAGATCCACCGCCGGCTAGCGATGTCGGGGGAGCCCATCAGCTTGAGCAGGTCCGCCGCCGGGTCGCCGCAGGCCGGCACGTTCGTCAGCTCCGCCGGCTTGGGCGTCGGCACGTGCGGGCGGTCGTAGAGCGGCGCTTCGTCGGCAAGCGGGGCGAGCGGAATGTCGGCAACCGTGTCGCCCTTCCACTTCAGCACCATGCGGCCGGTGTCGGTCACGCGGCCGATGATCGCGAAGTCGAGTTCCCACTTGCGGAAGATCGCCTCGGCGAAGTCCTCGCGGCCGGGCTTCAAGACCATGAGCATGCGCTCCTGGCTCTCCGACAGCATCATTTCATAGGGCGTCATGCCCTCTTCGCGCTGGGGAACATCGTCCATCACCAGCTCGATGCCGACGCCGCCCTTGGACGCCATCTCGACCGAGGAGGAGGTGAGGCCGGCAGCACCCATGTCCTGGATCGCAACGATCGCGTCGGATGCCATCAGCTCCAGGCACGCCTCGATCAGCAGCTTTTCGGTAAAGGGATCGCCGACCTGGACGGTGGGGCGCTTCTCCTCCGAATCCTCGCCGAAGTCGGCTGACGCCATGGTCGCGCCGTGGATGCCGTCGCGGCCGGTCTTCGACCCCACATAGACGATCGGATTGCCCACGCCCGAGGCGGCCGAGTAAAAGATCTTGTCCTGATCGGCGACGCCCACGGTCATCGCGTTGACCAGAATGTTGCCGTCATAGGCCGGATGGAAGTTCACCTCGCCGCCCACGGTCGGCACGCCAACGCAATTGCCATAGCCGCCGATGCCGTGGACCACGCCCGCGATCAGGTGGCGCATCTTGGGATGGTCGGGCCGACCGAAGCGCAGCGCGTTCAGGTTCGCGACCGGCCGCGCGCCCATGGTGAACACGTCGCGCAGGATGCCGCCGACGCCCGTCGCCGCACCCTGGTAGGGCTCGATGTAGGACGGGTGGTTGTGCGACTCCATCTTGAAGATCGCCGCCTGCCCGTCGCCGATGTCGACCACGCCCGCATTCTCGCCCGGACCGCAGATCACCTGCGGGCCTTCGGTCGGCAGCTTCTTGAGGTGAATGCGGCTCGACTTGTACGAGCAGTGCTCGGACCACATCACCGAGAAGATGCCCAGCTCCGTCAGATTGGGCTCGCGCCCCATCGCGTGCAGGACGCGCTCATATTCCTCGGGGGAAAGGCCGTGCTCGGCGACGATCTCGGGCGTGATCTGGGTCATGCGCGAGCCCTTAGCGACACCTGCGCAAAGGGGCTAGAGGGCAGGCGCGCAGACCCGCGGCCGGGTGCGGGATTTTCGCCCCTGCCGGACAGGCTCTTGCCAGGACCGGCGCCCGGCTCGACCATGGCGAGGAAAGCGATGGAGGAGCGCGCACGTGCAGCAGCAGATTTCGGTCATCACGCTCGGCGTCGCGGACCTGCACCGATCCCGGCGCTTCTACATGCATGGCTTCGGCTGGACGCCCGTGTTCGAGAATGCGGAGATCGTCTTCTACCAGATGAACGGGCTGGTCCTCGGCACCTTCGATCGCGCGGCGTTGGAACGCGACATGAACCGGTTCGGCTCCGGGGCGGGCGGCGGCGCCTTCTCGCTGGCGCATGACGTGCCGGCCCAGACGGACGTCGAACCCGTCATGGAGCAACTGGTCGCGGCGGGCGGGTGCATCCTCCGCCCGGCGGATGCCCCGCCGCACGGCGGCTATCGCGGCTATGTCGCCGATCCGGACGGGCACGCCTGGGAAATCGCGTGGAACCCGGCCTGGGTCATCGACGAGAACGGTTTCGTCACCTTCGCGGCCTGAACCCGCGGCGGCGCCTCAGACGTCGATGCTGTCGTAGACAACGACCCGTGCCCACAGGTCGCCGCACGTCTCCACGAAGCGCTTGTGGATCGGATGGTCCTGGTACCGCGCCTGGTCGGCCACCGTGTCGAACACCATCAGCTCGGACACATGGTAGCTGCTGTCCACCACCGAACGCTGCTCGGTGGGGGCGGGGACGCCGACCCGCAGCTCCCGAATCTCGGGGATCGCGCGCAGCGTCTTGAGACCGGCGATCAGCTTCTCCCGGTCGCCCGCGCGCCCCGGCTCCTTCAGCCAGAAGAAGACGTGATGCACCATCTGACCCTGCCGGGGCGCCGACGCGGCCGCGGCGCGCGATCCGAGCACCGGCAGCCCCAGTGCCGCAGCCAGCCCCATCCATCCTCGACGGTTCACGATCATGCCTGTCTCCATCCTTGCCGCGCCTGCGATCGGGTTCGCAGGCGGTGTTTGCTCGTGGCGGTCGTGCCAGTCGGCGCTTCAGTCGGCACCGCCGCCTTCCGCACCTTCCGCCTCCATCGCTGCCACCACCTCCTTGCCGGACTTCTTCGCGTCCAGCAGCGCCAGCAGCCGCGCTGCGCCGTTGTCCGGGGCGGCGTGCGCCGAATAGGCGAGGGGGCGCAGCGCCCGCTTGGCGTCGTCCACCCGCTCGTCGATCAGCGACTGGTGCGCATAGGCGAAGCGCACCGCGTCGTCCTGCGGCACCAGTTCATGCGCGCGGGCGAGCGCCTGCTTGGCGTTGGCGGTGGGCACTGCGCCCGCCATGCCGAAGCTCGAATAGAAGAGCAGCAGCGTGTAAGCGTCGTTGGGGTCGATCCTGTTCGCCTTCAACAGCCAGCTGCGCGCCTCCTTCCACACCGCCGGGTCGGTCGTCTGCGCCTCGCGCGCCCGGTTGAGGAGGACCTGTGCCTTGTAGACCAGCGCCTGGGAGGAGTTCGGGTCGATCGCCAGCGCGCGGTCGGCCGCCGCTTCGGCCAGGTCATAGCGGCGCGCGTCCAAGGCCATCTCGGCAAGCCAGCCCTGCACGACCGCGTCGTCCGGATAGCGTGCGCCAATCGGGATCGCGTCCTTCAGGATCGGTTGCGCGGTCTTGGTATTGACCCCGCGGTCGGACCGCATGCGCAGGCCGATCATCGCCTTCTCGCCGGGGCTGAGCGGCCGCACCTGCACCACCGGCTTCGGCAGCTTGTCCAGCCCGAACCGCAGCGCGGGGAAGGTCCGCCCCTTCAGCCGCGCATTCAGCTCCTTGTCGAGCTGCTTCAGGTCGCCGAACGCCTCGCGCGCAGCCTCGACGCTCGGCTTCCCCTGGTTCACCGCCGCCAGATACTTGGCGAACTGCGCCCGCCGCTCGGGCGGCGCCGCGATGGTGAGATAGTGGGTGAGCAGCCAGCCGCGCGCGTACAGTCCGTCCATCTGATCCCTGCGGATCGTGCTCATGTTGACGGACAGAAGCTCGGAGGCGGGGAGCGGATCGCCGTACAGCAGCGAATAGGCGCGGTGCTGCGCGGGCTTGCCGATCCAGGCCGTCTCCTTGTCGAACGACACCGTCGACAGGAACTCTGCATAGCCCTCGGAGAACCAGGCCGGATAGGCGGCGGCGAAATTGCCCAGCAGCAGGTGATGGGCATATTCGTGGAACAGCACGATCCGCGCCTGCTCGCGATCCGATCCCTCGCCGCCCAGCCCGCGCTGCGGGGTGAAGGCGACCGAGCCGCTCGCCCGACCGTCGTAGAAGCCGGCGATGTTGGCGCTGTTCGAACCGTACAGGCGCCGCACCGCGCTGTCGTTCGGCACGACATAGAGCGTCACCTTGTTGGACTCGTCCTCCGGCCGCGCCGCCACGTTCTGGAAGTAGCGGAACACGCCGTCGAACAGCTCCAGCTCCTCGGCCCGCTCCTTGACCGTCTCCGCGTTACCCTCGGCAAAGACGATGAAGTGCTTGGAGGTCGCCTGGTACCACTCTGCCCTGGCCGGCACCGCCGCCGTCGTCAGCGCCAGCCCCAGGATCATCGACGCAAGCCGTATCGACCGACGCATTCGTCCTCTCCCCCCTTGTCCCTGATGCGCAGCCTATCGAGCGCGATGGCGCGTGTCAGCCATCTTGCCGCACCGGGCGCAAATGGCCATGTGGGCGCTTTGTGGCCCGCTCCATGGGCACGCGGGGGAAGTTGGAATGGACGCACGCAACGGCATCGGCGGCAACTTGGCCGGCGTCGACCTGCTGGGAGAGATCGACCGGCTGCGCAAGGAGCGCAACGCCGTCATCCTCGCGCACTATTACCAGAAGCCGGAGATCCAGGACCTCGCCGATTTCGTCGGCGACAGCCTCGACCTGTCGCGCAAGGCCGCGGCCACCGATGCCGAGGTGATCGCCTTCTGCGGCGTGCGCTTCATGGCGGAGACCGCCAAGATCCTGAGCCCCGAAAAGATCGTGGTGCTCCCCGACATGGCCGCCGGCTGCAGCCTGGAGGACAGCTGCCCGCCCGAGCAGTTCGCCGCCTTCCGCGCGCAGCACCCGGATCACATCGCGCTCACCTACATCAACTGCTCGACGGAGGTGAAGGCGCTCAGCGACATCATCGTCACCTCGTCCTCGGCGGAAAAAATCCTCAGCCAGATCCCGCCCAGCCAGAAGATCCTCTTCGGCCCGGACCGAAATCTGGGCGGCTATCTCGCGCGCAAGACCGGGCGCGACATGCTGCTGTGGCCGGGCGTGTGCATCGTGCACGAGGCGTTCTCGGAAACCGAACTGATGAAGCTCAAGGCCGAGCACCCCGGCGCGCCGGTTGCGGCCCACCCGGAATGCCCTGCGGTGATCCTCGACCACGCCGACTATGTCGGCTCGACCCGCGGCATCCTTGAATATGCCCAGACCGTGCCCGGCGACACGCTGATCGTCGCGACCGAGCCGCACATCATCCACCAGATGGAAAAGGCAATGCCGGAGAAGCGCTTCATCGGCGCGCCGGGTGCCGACGGCAACTGCAACTGCAACATCTGCCCGTACATGGCGCTCAACACGATCGAGAAGCTCTACCTGGCGCTGCGCGACCTGGAGCCGCGCATCGAGATCGAGGAAAGCCTGCGCCTGAAGGCCAAGGTCTCGCTCGACCGCATGCTCGGCATGGCGAGCGGCACCGTCGGCATGGGCGACCTCGGCCCCGTCCGCGTCACCGGAGACTGACGGCCCAAGCCTGACCCCACCCGCGAGAGGAAGTTCCCATGCCGCATCCGAGCCCCTGGCAGCACCATCGTAGCAGCAGCATCGCCGACGACATCGACTTCGAGATCAAGGGCCAGGAGCTCCAGTTCCTGGAGATCGAGCTCGATCCCGGCGAAAGCGCGGTGGCGGAGGCGGGGGCGCTGGTGTGGAAGGATGCCGCGGTCGACATGACCACGGTGTTCGGCGACGGCAGCGGCGGGCAGGGTGCCGGCTTCATGGGCAAGCTGCTCGGCGCCGGCCGCCGGCTGGTGACGGGCGAGAGCCTGTTCACCACCGTCTTCACCCATCAGGGCCATGGCAAGGCGCGGGTCGCCTTTGCCTCGCCGACGCCCGGCGCGATCCTGCCGATCCGCCTGGGCGATCTCGGCGGCCGGCTGATCTGCCAGAAGGACAGCTTCCTCGCCGCGGCCAAGGGCGTGTCGATCGGGGTCCACTTCCAGAAGCGCGTGCTCACCGGCCTGTTCGGCGGCGAGGGCTTCATCATGCAGAAGCTGGAGGGTGACGGCTGGGTCTTCGTCCAGATGGGCGGCACCGTCGTCGAACGCACGCTCAGCGCCGGCGAGGAACTCCACGTCGACACCGGCTGCCTGGCGGCGATGACCGACACGGTGGACTTCGACCTGGTGACGGCCGGCGGCGTGAAGAGCGTGCTGTTCGGCGGCGAGGGCCTGTTCTTCGCCCGCCTGCGCGGCCCCGGCAAGGTCTGGATCCAGTCGCTGCCCTTCTCGCGCCTGGCAGGCCGGATGCTGGCGGCCGCCGGCAGCCGGGGCGGCCAGAACCGCGGCGAAGGCTCGATCCTCGGCGGCCTCGGCGACTTCGTCGGCGGCAACAACTAGGGCAAGCGCGCGCGTCTGGTCAGAACGCTCTGTTCAGGTTCACCGAGAAGGTGGTGGCGGAGGGCGTATAGTCCTTCTTCGCCACGGAGCGGGTAAAGGCGAGGTTGATCGCCGTCGCCCGGTCCAGACTGACGCTGCCGCTGGCCCCGAGCCTCAGCGTTTGTTGCCGGTTGTCCTGCCCGACGCCGTCAACCTTGGTGGTCCCGCCATGGGCATAGACTGCGTCCAGCGACAGCCAGGCCCGGTCGCTCACGTCGTGGCTGAGGTGCCCGTCGATGCCGAACAGGGCTTTTTGCTGCAGCCTGCCGTCGCCCCGATATTCGTCGTTCGCCCCAAACAACTGGACGTTGCCGTTCACGGCAAGGAGCGTGCGCGGGCCGAAGTATTTTCCGTACGAAAGCTGGGGCTTCACCATCCACCGGTTCTTGCCGATGTTGAGGAGACTTTCCGCGTCATAGGCTCCGGTCGGCGCCGTCACGCCGATCGACCCGGTGAGATAGGCGTTCGGCTGCCACGTGGCGAACTCGCGGCGGGTCAGGGCAGGCGCGCCCGCGATGTTCATGACGAAGACGGCGTTCACGTCGCCCAGGCCCTCGCTGTAGGTCTGGAGGTTCGTCCCATCCAGACGTGCCGTCACGAAGCCATAGGGGACGATCAGTTGAACACCCGCGGCCTGGCCCGCGATGCCGAAGGACCGCGCATAGCGTGCGATCGGCACATGCGCGTCCACCGATACGCCCTCGATCGGCAGCGACGGATCGACCGAAGCCTCGGTGTTCGAATAGGTATAGTAGAGGAACAGGATGTTCGTATCGACGGGGACATTCTCCCAGTCCCGGGCGCCCTGGGCGAAGGCGGATGGGGACGCCAGGATCAGCCCGCCGGCCAGGGCGGTCGCGAACGCGGCATGGTGCTTGCTCATGGGCGCGACCTCACGGCGTCACGATGTTGAAGAAGATCGGGAAGGTGTCGAGGTTGGAGAACAGCCGGGTGACGGCGCTGCGATCTCCCGAAATCTTGATTGAACCGTCGCTGATCGCTCGGTCGAAACTGGTCTGGCCCAGCGTGATCGCATCCAGCGTCTTGCGCGACAGGGAGAGGGTTGCCGTCGCGTCCGAAGATGCGTCGGCCTTGCGATGGGTGAGCGCGCCACCACGCACCGTCACGACATGGGTTTCCGCCGGGTCGGAGAACACCCAGTTGAGCTTGAGGTCCCCGCTCGCAGCAGCCTTCGGACCGTTCAACCGGATGCCCAGATAGTCGAAGTACATGGTGAGCGGCATCGCCTTGATCGTATCCGGGGATGCCGTGCCCCCGGCGCCCTTGGGTACGCCGTTGCGCAGCTCATAGGCGCCCATCAGCATCGCGTTGCGCCACGTTCCGTTCTCGGACTGGAAGCCCATCTGGTCGAGCGTCTCGGCCAGAAGCGCCTTGCCCGCCGCCGATTGCGGGTTCGCGAACACGACGTGCTTCATGAGTTCGGCGACCCAGCGATAGTCGCCCTGGGCAAAGGACTTGCGGCCTAGCGCGATCACCTTGTCCTCGCCGCCCATCGAGGCGACGTATTTCCTCGCGGCTTCGACGGGAGGCAGGGGATTCAGGTTCGCCGGGTTCCCGTCGTAGAAGCCCATGTAGCGCTGATACACCGCGCGCACATTGTGGCTCATCGAGCCGTAATAGTCCCGGTTATACCACTTCTTGCCGAGCGCCGGCGGAAGGGTCTTCAGTTCCTCGGCGATCTCCATCGGCGTGTAGCCGAGGTTGATGAGCCGCAGCGTCTGATCGTTGATGTACCGGTACATGTCCCGCTGGTCGGCAAGCATGGCCGAAATCCGCGCGGTGCCCCAGGTCGGCCAGTGGTGCTGCGCGAACAATACCTCGGTGGTGGCGCCATAGCGGGCGATCGTGTCGTCGAGGTAGGAGGACCAGACGCTGGGGTCGCGCACCTGCGCGCCGCGGATGGTCAGCACGTTGTGCAGGGTGTGCGTCGCGTTCTCGGCGGCGCCGAGCGCGCGATAGGCGGGAATGTACATGTTCATTTCCGCCGGCGCTTCGGTTCCCGGCGTCAGCTGGAACTCGATCAGCAGCCCGTCGATGGTGACCTGTTCGACTGCTTTCCCGCCGGTGCCGATGCTGTCGGTCGGCGCGATCAGGCCCACGGTGCCGCGGGAGGTGGTCTTGCCCAGGCCGGCGCCGACCTGTCCGGTCGGGCTCTTCGGAAGCAGGGCGCCGTACATATATTGTGCCCGGCGGCTCATCGCGGTGCCGGCGTAGACGTTTTCCGAAACGGCGTGCTCCAGAAAGCCGTCAGGCGCGTAGATCTTCACCTTTCCGGCGAGAACATCCGCTTCGCTGACCACGCCTTTCACGCCGCCATAATGATCTACGTGAGAGTGCGAGTAGATCACGGCGACGACGGGTCGGTTGCCGAAATGCTTCCGATAGAGCGCCATTGCGGCCGCCGCTGTCTCGGAAGAAATCAGCGGATCGACGATGATGAGGCCCGACTTGCCCTCGATGATCGTCATGTTGGAGAGGTCGAGCCCCCGAACCTGGTAGATATGTTCGGAAACCTTGAACAATCCGGCAATGTTGTTCAGCCGTTCCTGGCGCCACAAACTCGGATTGACGGTCGCCGGTGCTTGCGCGTTGTTCTCGAACGCATAGGACTTCATGTCCCACACGACCTTGCCTTCCGCATCGCGGATGACATCGCTGAACGCTTCAACAAGCCCCTTTCTCGCGTCCTCGAAATCGGAGGTGTCGGAAAAATCGAGGGTTTTTAGAAATCGCTCCTGCGACGCCGTCGTGGTCGTGGTCACACCCTGTTGCTCCTGTGCCTGGGAGAGCGCGGGGCACAAAAAGAGAAACGGCGCCGAAAGGCCGCAAGCCAGCGATCTCATGAAACAACACCCCTGTTGATCAATACGACTACAAGTATAGGGTAGATTTGTTCCGCTGCATTTTGATGTCATCAGCGTTATTGTGGCTGAAGTTGCGGCACCGTGCTTTCTCGGCACTGGGCGCGCCAGCCGTCGTACCAAGTTGTCGGCTCCGAACCAGCCGCGTGCGGGCTTCCTATCGGCCGCTGTCAGGCGTGGTAGGCGGGCAGGGTTGGGGCACCGTCGCTTCGCCGCGCGATCCTCGGCGCCCTCGGCGACTTCGTCGGCGGCAACAACCAGGCAGGCCCGGGGACGCCACGGCCCGCTCTTTCGCCGATACTCAGGCGGTACGCGCTTCCTGCGCCGATTATCCCTATGCCGTTTGGCTTCGAAAGCGCATGTTACCGGTTGCAGTGCTTCAGATTCGGGTGAAGCCAGTCGACAGGATGATGAGCGTACATGTTGACGGTATCCGGTGCGCTACTGCTCGCGGTCATCCCCCTGGGCTCAGTGCCGGCGGCGGATTTCCCGACCGCGGCGAGCGCTGCCTCGGCAACCCTGGCTTCGCCCTCCGTCCTGCTTGTCGATCCGGCACTCCTTCCGGCGCAGCCGCTTCAGTCCAGCACGGCGGCTCCGCCGGCGGTCGTTCCGGTTCAAGTCTCGCCGGATTCGCCGGGTACGGTGCCCCCGTTGGACTCGGCTACGCCCCTTCAGGTGCCGTCTGCCGAAGAGGCGGCGCACGGTGACATCGTCATCACGGGGCGCCGGGAGCCGGCAGGAGACCCGCTGCGCGCGGTGAATGCCGAGTCTTTTGCCGTCACGCAGAAGGTCGACGACACCGTCATCGGACCTGTCGCAAGAACCTACAAGAAGACTGTGCCCAGCCCGATCCGCAAGGGGATCCACAACTTCCTGTACAACATCCGTGAACCGATCGTGTTCTTGAACTTCTTGCTTCAGCTCAAGCCTGGGAAGGCAGCGGAGACGGTCGGCCGCTTCGTGATCAATACCACCGTCGGCGCTGCCGGGTTCGTGGACATGGCCAAGCGGAAGCCGTTCCATCTGCCGCGGCGGTCGAACGGGTTTGCAAACACGCTGGGTTTTTATGGCGTAAAGAACGGGCCGTTCCTGTTCCTGCCCCTGGTCGGCCCCACGACCGTCCGGGACCTGCTGGGAGGCGCCGTCGATCGGCTGGTCCTGCCGGTCGGCGTCGGCAGCCCGTTCACGAGCCTGAGCTATTCGGTGCCCGCCGGAGTCCTGGGCGCGCTCGATCATCGTTCCGAATTCGATCAGACGCTCAAGGACCTGCACGACAACTCGCCCGATCCCTATGCCGCAACCCGGGCATTCTATCTGAACCGGCGGCAGGCCGAGATCGACCAGTTGCGCGGGCGCGTCGAGGGCGATCCGGCCGGCATGTCGGGGCCGCCGCCGAGCGTGAACCCGTTCGTCCCCGAGTATCTGGAGCCGAAGCCAACCCCAGACCCGCAGCCCGAATCCTCGGAGCCGGTCGAGGGAAACTGAGCCCGGCAGGTTGCGTGTTCCGGTCCCACCAGCGCGCGCCGCACACGGCTTGCCTGGCGAGAATGCCTATCTCGGCGGTCTGATGAGGACGGAACGAACGGGCGGAGTCCGAAGCGCGATCGGCCTTGTGCGCTAGTGTCGCATCCGCCCCAAGCCGCGCCCTGGGGCGTCGCCGGCCTCCCGCGCCGGGACTCTCCGGTACCGTAAGCCCTTGTGCCACGGCTCGGAAAGGGCCATTTGCGCCCCCATGCCCTTTGGTAAAGTTCCCGAACCGCTCGCCGCGGCGCTTGTTGCGCGTGGCTATGAAGCGCCCACGGCCGTCCAGGCCGCCGTCGTCCAGCCCGAAGCCGAAGGGCGCGACCTCATCGTCTCCGCCCAGACCGGCTCCGGCAAGACCGTCGCCTTTGGCCTCGCCATGGCTCCGCAGCTGCTGGGGGAGGACGGCGAGATCGGCCCCGCCGGCGCCCCGCTCGCCATCGCCATCGCCCCGACCCGCGAGCTCGCGCTCCAGGTCGCCCGCGAGCTCGGCTGGCTCTATGGCCAGACCGGCGCCCGCATCGCCACCTGCGTCGGCGGCATGGATCCCTCGCGCGAGCGTCGCAGCCTCAGCCACGGCGCGCACATCGTCGTCGGCACGCCGGGCCGCCTGCGCGACCATCTCGAACGCGGCGCGCTCGACCTGTCGGCGATCCGAGTCGCAGTGCTCGACGAGGCCGACGAGATGCTCGACATGGGCTTCCGCGAGGACCTGGAGCAGATCCTCGACGCGACCGCCGACGGCCGCCGCACGCTGCTGTTCTCCGCGACCATGCCGCGCCCGATCGTCGCACTCGCCAAGCGCTACCAGCGCGACGCGCTGCGCATCGAGACGCTGTCGGCCGATCGCGGCCATGGCGACATCGCGTACCAGTGCGTGACGGTCGCCCCGTCCGACATCGAGCACGCGGTGGTGAACCTGCTGCGCTTCCACGAGCCGGACACCGCCTTCCTGTTCTGCGCCACCCGTGAAGCGGTCCGCCGCCTGCACGCGAGCCTAGTCGAGCGCGGCTTCGACGCCGTGGCGCTTTCGGGCGAGCACAGCCAGAACGAGCGCAACCACGCGCTCCAGGCGCTGCGCGATCGCCGCGCCCGCGTCTGCGTCGCCACCGACGTCGCCGCACGCGGCATCGATCTGCCCTCGCTCAGCCTGGTGATCCACGTCGAGTTGCCGCGCGATGCTGAGGCGCTTCAGCACCGCTCCGGCCGCACCGGCCGCGCCGGCAAGAAGGGCATTGCCGCGCTGGTCGTGCCCTATCAGCGCCGCCGCCGCGTCGAGATGATGCTGCGCGGTGCCAAGATCAACGCCGAGTGGGTCGAGGTGCCGAGCGCCGACGCGATCCGCGAGGCCGATCGCGAGCGCCTGCTCGCCAAGCTCAGCGACACGGTGGAGCTGGACGAGGAGGATCGCGCACTGGGCGCCCGCCTGCTCGAAGGCCGCGAGCCCGCCGACATCGCCGCCATGCTGGTGCGCGCCTATCGCGCCAAGCTGCCGGCGGCCGAGGACCTCGTGGGCGGCAACGACCGTGGCGAGCGTGGCCCCCGCGACGACGGCCCGCGTGCCGGCTTCGAGGACAGCGTCTGGTTCCGCATGAACATCGGTCGCCGCCAGAACGCCGATCCGCGCTGGCTGCTGCCGCTGCTCTGCCGTCGCGGTCACATCACCAAGGGTGAGGTCGGCGCGATCCATATCGCCGCGGACGAAACTGCCTTCCAGATCCCGCGCGCCGTCGCCAGCCGCTTCGTGGCCGCGATCAAGCGCACCGCGGGTGAGGGCGACGACGACCTGCGCGTGCTGCCGATGGATGGCCCGCCGCCCCCGGGCAGCACCGGCGGTCCGCGTCCGCCCCGCGGTGGCCCGAACCAGCCGCGCCACCACGCCCGCCCGTTCCGCCCACGCGGCGGCCCGCGCGGCTAACCGAAAAGGGGGCTCCGGCCCCCTTTTTTGTGCCCGCCGCGCCCCCGCGGGCGCGTTGCTCGAGTGCCAAAGTTCCGGCATCCTTCGCCGATGCAGCCGGCCCTTCCTTCTACGATCATCGCGGCCTTTGCACTCGCCCTGGCCGGATACGCGACGGGCAGGGCGGCGCCCGCGCCGTTCGACATCGTGGTTCGAGGGCCAGCCGCCAGCTGCACCATCGAAGTCGGCGGGCGCACGATCACCCCTCAGGAACTGCTCGCCACCGCCCGTCCCGAAGCGAAGCCCGGACGCAGCGCCCGCATCCTGCTGAACACGAACGACGTCCCGTATCGCTGCATCGGCGGCGCGATCTACAGCTTGCAATCCGCCGGCTTCGAGGAGGTCACCGTCCTCGATCCGCAACGCCGCCCGCTGATGTAGCGCAACGCCGATCCCGTCTTCTGGTCGGCCCGGCACAGCTGCAACCGGCAATTCCAAGGACTCCCCATGCCCCTGTTCGCGCTCGCCATGTTCCTCCAGTCGGCCCAGCCCGCGTCCTGCCCCGGCGCCGACACGCCCTCGGTCGACGCCTGCGCCTCCGCCGAACTCGCCGCGGCCGATGCCGAGTTGAACCGCTATTACCAGGCCGCGATGCGCCGGCTGCGCAGCGAGGGGGAGGCGCAGACCGCCAAGGAACTGGTCGACGCCCAGCGTGCCTGGATCCGCTACCGCGACGCCGAATGCGCGAGCGTGTACCAGAACTGGATCGGCGGCACGATCCGCACCCACATGGCCATCACCTGCCGCACCCGCCTCACGAAGCTGCGCACCCATGTGATCTGGAGCCACTGGCTCACCTACATGGACAGCACCCCGCCGATCCTCCCGCGCCCGGACCTCGCCTCCGTGCTGCAGGACAAGGCGCGATAGGCGCGCTTGTGCCCAAGACCCTCACGCTCGAAGGCGCCCGCATCCGCGACATCGCCTCCTTCTACGCAGAGGTGAACCGCGTCTTCATGGCCGGGGAGGACTGGACGCTGGGCGAAAGCCTCGACGCCTTCGACGACCTGCTGCACGGCGGCTATGGCGCGATCGCGGGCCGCGAACCCGTGCGCCTCGTCTGGAAGGACCTGGAGGCGAGCCGATCGGCCCTCGGCGCAGAGGCCACCGCAGCCCATCTGCGCGCAAAGCTCCAGCGGCCGGACCGCTTCGACGTGACCCGGATCCGCCGCCAGCTCGATGCGGTCGAGCGCGGCGAGGGGCCGACCTACTTCGACACCATCCTCCACATCCTCGCCGACCATCCCAATATCGAACTGGTCGCCGCCTAGCCGCGCCGCGCTAGGCGAAGTGCTCCATCCCGTCCGCGGACACGGTGACCCAGCCGTGCTTGCGGTCTTCCCACACCGAATAGTGCGGGGCCGGAAAGCCGGGATCGGCGAAGGCGCCCACTGCAACTGCCGTCAGCCCCGGCATGCCCTCGCTCGCATAGACCAGAGTCGCACCACAAATGGGGCAGAACCGAAAGCGCGCCACCGCGCCGCTGTCACCCTGCTGGCTCCAGGTCCGGAACTCGCCGGCGAGCGCGACCTGCGCGTCCGGCCAGCGCGCCTGCACGGCAAAGGCGCTGCCGCTGCGCTTCTGGCACTCCAGGCAATGGCACACCGACACCCGCACCGGCTCGCCCGTGCAGGTCGCCCGCAATTGTCCGCACCGGCAGCTTGCAACCCGAACCCGCATCCCGCCCTCCCAGGAAAAGGGGCGTCTCCGCACCGAGGAGGAGCGGCCGCCCGTTCTCGCCTGCGAGGCTACGCCGTTCGCGCGCCCCTCGCCAGCATCGCCGTTCAAGGAAGCCGGTCGTTTCCGCCCAGAGCATTGCGGTTCTGATTGCGCGCGCGACGATGCATGCGAATATGCGCCGGCCCGGCACAGTGCGGCCGCCTTCGAAAGTCTGGAGATCCCATGGCTGACTCGTTTCCGCACGGCACGGTCCACGACGCGCCCGAGGATCTTCAGGCCGCGGTGCAGGCAAGCGCCGACCTGCCGTCGCGCTGGCAGGAGCTGACGCCCCTTGGTCGCAACGAGTTCATCTGCTGGGTCACGGACGCGAAGCAGGCAGCGACGCGTCAACGCCGCCTAGAGCGAATGTGCGAGGAGCTGCTGGCCGGCAAGAAGCGGCCCTGCTGCTGGGCAGGGTGCACGCACCGGACCGACAAGGCACCAGGGCGGTGGCAGCAGGCGGTCCTGATCGAGGGGCGCCGCAAACGCGGCGGTTAGCCGATCGGTGCGCAGGCCCACGCCGCTGGTGAGATCCGCCGGCCCGCGGCCCGACCCGTCCCGTGCTCAGACCCGGCCGCTCCTTCAACGGCAGGGGTCAAGCGCCGGATGCGTCCGCCAGCCCCGGCTCAGGGCGCCGTCGCGGTACGGATGCCGCGGCCGGGCACCACGTCCTGCGACGCCGTCACCGTGCCCGACATGGACGATTCGAAGTTCTCGGCGGGCAGCGGCGGCGCGGAAAGCGGGTCGTAGGGGTCGTTGTTGATCGAAACCAGCGCGCCCATCTCGGTCGCCGCGAACAGCTTCTTCGCAAAGGCCGACGGCAGCCGGACGCAGCCGTGCGAGGCCGGGCGGCCCGGGATGTTGCCCGCGTGCAGCGCGATCCCGTCCCAAGTCAGCCGCTGCATGAACGGCATGGGTGCGTCGTCGTACAGGTTGGATTTGTGCATCACCTTCTTCTGAAGGATCTCGAACTCGCCGGTGGGCGTTTCATGACCGGGCTTGCCCGTGGAAACGGTGGACACGCCGATCAGGGTGCTGCCGCGGAAGACATAGGCCCGCTGCAACGGGATGCTCACGGTCACCGTCACCGGTTCCGAAGCATCGCCGCTGTCCTTCCAAACAAACTGGCCCGGCTTCAGCGCCTGACTGGACGCAATGTCGAATTGCGCGATGGCTTCCTGCGCAAAAGCGGGCGCCGCCGGCAGGCAAAGAGCGAGCGCCCCGGCCGCCAGCCAGGCGCGACAATTGCGAATGTTCATTACGCACCTCAACATCATCATCATGCGGGTGGGGGGAAGTGCGACCCATCCGCTTCACATCTTTCTAAACGTAGGTAAGTCTATTTTGTGCCATTGACAGGCGAGAAAGAATCTGCCGCCCCCGCAACGAAACCTTCCTCAACCCGCCAGTCCTGCTATCCTGCGATGAGCCGCGGCAGGGCTGCGGCAGGGCGCGTGCGCGAGTAGGAACTGTTTGGATTTCTTGGCTAAAAGGGTGCCGGGCAGCGCGACGCGGTGTCCAGAGCGGGCTTCAGGGCAGGACATCCACGTGCACAACATCGTCGAAACGGCGCCCTCGCGCCGCGCATTCCTCACCTCGGGTCTCACGGTCGCGGGCGCCGTGGTCGCATCCGGCGCCTTCGCCTCGCCGGTCCGTGCGGCCGTGCCGGCGGCACCCGTTGCGCCGCTCACTTCGCCGCGCATGGTGCGCCCGGCGCTGTTCCGCCGTGCGGTTGCCGCGCTCCAGGCGCATGGCGGCCGCGTTGCCAATCGCGATCGCATCGCCATCGCCGATTTCGCCGCATCCTCGTCGGTGCCGCGCTTCCATCTGGTCGATCTCATCAACGGCCAGACCACGACGCTGCTGGTTGCGCATGGGAGCGGTTCGGATCCCGCGCACAGCGGCTATCTCCAGCGCTTCTCCAACCTCAACGGCTCCAATGCCTCGTGCGAAGGCGCTTTCCTCGCCTCCGACTATTATGTCGGCAAGCATGGCAAGTCGCAGCGGCTGATCGGGCTCGACCCCACCAACAACAATGCGCTCGATCGCGCCATCGTGATCCACGGCGCCTGGTATTCCAACGCCTCGATGCTGCGCACCCATGGCAAGCTCGGCCGCAGTCAGGGCTGCTTCGCCGTCGGCGAAAGCGAGCTGGCGCAGGTGTTCGGCCACCTCGGCAACGGCCGCATGCTCTACGCCGCCAAGGTCTGACGGCACGCCCGGGCCGCACGCCCGGGCTGTCCTACACGACCAGGCGTCGTCACAGTCCTCCCCGCACCGGGGGAGGAATAGCATGGCCGATCACGCGCACCGCGTCCGGACGCCTTTCAACCGACACCGCGACTCTGCCCGGACGAGTATCGCGCGCGCTTTGGGCCTCCACCGTGTTCCTGCGCAGGCAGGAACCCAGGGCCCGGCAGAGCAGCCGTCGGCGACCCCTTCGCACGCACACCAAGGGATCGTCCGCGCCTGGGATCAGCCACCTCCAGCAGCATGGTCGCGACGACGATCCACGCCCGCAACGGCCGTTCTTGGCCTAACCTTAGCCTAACCTTCCGCAGTGCAGCACGCCGCGCGGTTGGCCCCGGACAGCGGTGCGACACGCGTTCGTGGACGGACTCTCGACGCACTTTCCGCCTTGCGGCGGCTCTCCCGGGCACGCTACCGCGCGCCCTTCCTCACGTCCGGCGGAGAACGCGCATGCACTGGTCGCTCGAAGGCTTCGATCTGAATCGCTTCGTCCGCGAGACGCTTGCCGAGGATCTGGGGGAGGGGGGCGACATCACCTCCGCTGCCGTGATCCCCGCCGATGCGCGCTTCGCCGGCGTCATGGACAGCCGCGACGCCATCACGGTCGCGGGCCTCCCGATCGCGGAAGCCTTCTTCCGCGCGCTCGATCCGCAGGTGGAGATCGAGGCGCTGGTGCAGGACGGCGATCGCGTCGCCGCCGGCTCGCACCTGCTGCGCCTGCGCGGCAATGCCCGCGCGCTGCTGACGGCCGAGCGCTCGGCGCTCAACACCGTCCAGCATCTCTCCGGCATCGCCACGCTCACCGCCACTTATGTCGACGCGATCCGCGGCACCGGCGCCACGCTGCTCGACACACGCAAGACGCTGCCGGGCCTGCGCAGGCTGGAGAAATACGCCACCCGCATGGGCGGTGCGACCAACCACCGCATGGGCCTGTGGGACTCGGCGATGATCAAGGACAACCATGTCGCGGTGGCGGGCGGCGTCGAGGCCGCGGCGCGCCGGGCGGCGGACGCCGGCATCGCCTCGATCATCGTCGAGGTCGACCGGCTCGACCAGATCACCCCCGCGCTCACCGGCGGCGCCACCCACCTCCTTCTCGACAACATGGACCCGCCGACCTTGCGCGCCGCGGTGGCGGAGGTCGCCGGACGCGTGCCCACCGAGGCCTCGGGCGGCGTCCGGCTCGACACCATCGCCGCGATCGCCGCGACCGGCGTCACCTATGTGTCGGTCGGCCGGCTCACCCAGTCGGCGCCCGCCGCCGATATCGGGCTCGACTTCACCGCCCTCTAATTCGCTTGCCGAAAGGGGCGGGTCGGCTAGGTTCGGCGCTGTTTACAGGGGGAGAAACATCATGCGTCCCAAGTCCATTCAACGCTTCGACATCTTCTATCTGGGCGCGCTGGCGCTCGGCCTCGTCAGCACGGCCATCGGCTGGAACGCCACCATGGAGCGGATGCAGGCGGACCCCGCCACTGCCGCCATCGCCACGCCCGTCATGCTGGGCAGCGTGATCGTCGGCTTCGGCATTTCGCTGCTGCTGTGGTTCTTCACCTCGCGCATGCGCAGCAACATTGCCCGGTGGATCGTGGTGATCTTCTTCGTGATCGGCGTGATCTCGCTGCTGTTCACCCTCCTGAACGGAGCCTATCCGGGCGGCGTCACCGGCATCCTCAGCATCCTCTCGACCGCGCTTCAGGCCGCCGCCGTCGTCATGCTGTTCAAGCCGGACGCCGTCGCCTGGTTCAAGGGGCAGCCGACCGGCCCTGCGGAAACGCCGTTCGAATGATTTGCCTCTGGCACAAGGCGGCGATGCTCCTCGCCGCCGCGCTTCCCGGCACCGCCCTGGCACAAAGCACCCAGTGCAGCGTGCCGGCGGCGCTGCCGCGGCCGCATGCCGACCTGCCGACGTCCAAGCAGCCGCGCCGGGTGATCCCGATCGGCAGCTATACGCTCGCGCTCACCTGGTCGCCGCAATATTGCCGCGGCAAGCGGGCGGGCGACGACAGCTTCCAGTGCGGCCAGGGCAACCGCTTCGGCTTCACCCTGCACGGCCTCTGGCCGGACGGGGAGGGGAAGACGTGGCCGCAATATTGCAAGCCGGTGGCGCTGCTGCCCCAGGCGGTGGTGCGCAAGAACCTGTGCGCGACGCCCTCGGTGCAGCTGCTCCAGCATGAATATGCCAAGCACGGCAGCTGCATGGGGGTGACGCCCGCGACCTATTTCGCGCGCTCCAACGCGCTCTACGGGCGGCTGCGCTTCCCGGACATGGACGCGCTTTCGCGCCGCTCGCGCCTCACCGCCGGCCAGCTGGCGCAGGCGATCGCCCGGGCGAACCCCGGCATCGCGGCCAACATGATGCGGATCACCGCCACCCGCGACGGCTGGCTGGACGAGGTCTGGCTGTGCCTGGACAAGCGGCTGCGCTACCGCGCCTGCCCGGCGCACCAGGGTGGCCTCACCAGCAACGCCCCGCTCAAGATCTGGCGAGGCGGCCGGTAACGGCCAGCGCCCCGCGCGCGGTCACGGGTTGTCGATCGTGGCCGTGCCGGGGTGGTGCTTGTCCAGGTGGCGCTTGATGATGCGCAGGTTGCGGGTGTTGGACCGGAACAGCAGGTCGGGCACCGCACCCACCACCGGGATCAGGCCCACCGCCCAGTCGACGCCGACATTGCCTGCCATGCGCGCCATCTGGAGCTTGGACATGCCCAGGTTGCGGGCCTCCCAGATCATGTAGCTGCCCATCGCGGCGCCGATGAAGCTGCCGCCCACCGGCAGCAGGTTGAACAGGAAGTCGAGACCCACCGGCACCTTGAGGCCCGGGATCACGAAGCTGCGCTCCAGCAGCCGCTCCAGGGCCACCAGCCGCTTGCGCACGGCAGCGGCGTCGCGGCCTAGGGGCACGACTTCGGCCAGGCGGTCGAACGCTTCGGGCGGGATGCGGGAGGTGCGGTTCATGGCTGTTAGCTGGGGTCGCCTCGCAGGTGATTCAACGGGTGCCACGCGCGCGGGTTGGGCGCCCAGGCGCGCAGCCGCGGCGACACCAGGGACCAGCGCAGCGGCAGGGCGATCGGCACGAAGCTCGCGTCCGCCGCCAGCGCCGCATCCCCGTCCGCCAGCAGCCGCCCGCGTGTCTCCGCGTCCGGCGCATCGGCGGCGCTGTCGATGATCGAGCGGATCATCGGGTCGCAGGCGACGCAGGCGTTGTCGAGGTACCAGCGGCCCGAATCGAGCGGCGCGACCTTGTCCACCAGGCGCAGGTCCGCGTCCGGTGCATCGATCGCCACCCGCTCCACGGGCAGGCCGATGGCGCGCAGCGACCGGGCGATGCCGCGCCACAGCAGGTTGCCGCCGGGTCCCTGCGGCAGTGCGATCCGAAGCGGCGCCATGTCCGGATGGTCCGCCATCCAGATCGCCACCCGCGCCCGCGCCTGCCCGATGGTGTCCTCCGTTGGCGTGGCGGGCCAGGGGAACGCGGCAGGGGCGGCGGCGGAGTCAAGCTGCGCCGGAAGCAGCGTGGTGGCAGGCGTCCATTCCTCGCGCACCCCCGCCGCAATGGCGCTCCGGTCGAACGCGCCCGCCAGCGCGGCCCGGTTGGCGGTCTCGGCCAGGAAGCCCTGTCGCCGCGCGACGGCCAGTCCGAACAGCCCCACCGCCGGATCGACGCGGATGCTCTCCCGCGCGACGTCGGCGACGGCCAGCAACGGCCAGTCGTCCACGCCCCCGCCCAGCACCAGATCGCGGTCGCCCCGCGTAAAGCGCAGCACCGCACGCGCTGCCCTGTCCCCCCGCAGCTCGATCCTCTCGGCGGGGCTGGGCGGCGTGTCCGCATCCTCGTCGTCCAGTCCGCGGATCGGCCGCAGTTGTTGCGCGCCGCGCGCCGGCTGGCCGAGCTCGAACGGTCCCGTCCCGCGCAGGCCGCGTGCCTGGAAGATGGCAAGCTCCGGCTGCGCGAGCAGCTTCAGGAACTCTGGCTGCGGCCGGCGCAGGCGGATCTCGACCACCTCCGGCGTCATCTCGACGATCTCGTCGACCAGCCGCAAGGCACCGGCCAGGGGCTTGTGGTGCGCGGGGCGGACCGCCCGCTTCAGCGTCGCCACGACCTCGCTCGCGGTGACGCGGTTGCCGTCCGGCCACCGCGCGTCGCCCAGGCGAAAGATATAGCTCTGGCCCTCGTCGATCACGATCCAGCGCTCGGCAAGCGCAGGCTCGACCTGGCCGGCGGCATCGAAGCGGACGAGGCCCTGTGCCGTCGCGCCCATCAGCACCCGCTCGGCGGGGGAGAGCTCCGTGCGGGAAGGGTCGGCCACCCGAGCCGTTCCGCCCACGACGCTGACCGCCACCGCCGTATCGTCGGGCCGGCGGTCGCAGCCGCCGAGCGCCAG
Source organism: Sphingomonas sp. ACRSK (assembly GCF_022346685.1). Lineage (NCBI taxonomy): Bacteria > Pseudomonadati > Pseudomonadota > Alphaproteobacteria > Sphingomonadales > Sphingomonadaceae > Sphingomonas > Sphingomonas sp. ACRSK. The sequence continues at coordinate 131,757 of NZ_JAKRNR010000006.1, forward strand.
CGCAGCCGCGGCGAGCAGCAGCGGGAAGCGGGCGTGCGAGAAGGGGAAGGGCGCCATGGCCCCTTCCTGCCATCGAAGGCGGCGAAGCGCCACATGGTGGTGCGGACGGCGGGACTCGAACCCGCACTCCTGTTCGGAAGCCGATTTTAAGTCGGCTGCGTCTACCGGTTTCGCCACGTCCGCATGGCGGCACGGGAACCGCAAGGCTGCACCCGCGTCAAGCGCGGCGTTGCGCCGAGGCGGAACGTCACACGTTCAGACGCGCGCGCATTTCCTTGCCGGGCTTGAAATAGGGGACGCGCTTGGCATCCACTTCGACGGTTTCGCCGGTGCGCGGGTTGCGACCGGTCCGGGCATCGCGTGCGCGGGTAGAGAAGGCGCCGAAGCCGCGCAGCTCGACGCGACCGTCCGCCTTCAACTGTTCGACGATGCTGTCGAAGAAGACGGTGACGATCCGTTCCACGTCGCGCGCGGAGAGGCCGGGGTTCTCGGCGACCAAGCGCTGTACGAGTTCAGATCGGATCATTTCGGCCTCATCCATCCCGCCAGACAATGACGGAAGCGGTCATTACGCAGGGGAACCGAACAGCTAATTCGGCAGGAGCCGAACTGCAACACAAGTTAAGGCATTTGCCGCGGCGGGAAGCAACTTCCCGCCGCGGCGCAATGCTTAGCGGCCTTCGCCGCGGGCCTTGAGGGCCTCGCCCAGGATGTCGCCCAGCGACGCGCCCGAGTCGGACGAGCCATACTGTGCAACCGCCTGCTTCTCTTCGGCGATCTGCATCGCCTTGACCGAGAAGGTCGGCTTCTTGGAGCGGTCGAAGCCCGACACCATCGCGTCGAACTTCTGGCCGACCTGGAAGCGCTCCGGACGCTGCTCGTCGCGGTCGCGGCCGAGGTCGGTGCGCTTGATGAAGCCGGTCGCGCCATCTTCGCCAGCCTGCACTTCGAGGCCCGCGTCGCGGACTTCAAGCACGGTAACGGTGATGATCGCACCCTTGTTGAGACGGTCGCCCGTGGTGGCAACGCCCACCGCCGGCGCACCGCGCTCGAGCTGCTTCATGCCGAGCGAGATACGCTCCTTGTCCGGCTCCACTGCGAGCACGACGGCCTGAACCATCTCGCCCTTGCGGTGCAGGTTGAGCGCGTCCTCGCCCGAGATGCCCCAGGCGATGTCCGACATGTGGACCATGCCGTCGACGTCGCCGTCCAGGCCAACGAACAGGCCGAACTCGGTCGCGTTCTTGACTTCGCCCTCGACGGTCGAGCCGACCGGGTGCTGCTCGGCGAAACGCTCCCACGGGTTCGCCTGGGCCTGCTTGAGGCCGAGCGAGATGCGGCGCTTTTCCTGATCGACCTCGAGGACGATGACTTCGACCTCCTGGCTGGTCGACACGATCTTGCCCGGGTGGACGTTCTTCTTGGTCCAGCTCATCTCGGAGACGTGCACCAGGCCTTCGATGCCCGGCTCCAGCTCGACGAACGCACCATATTCGGTGATGTTGGTCACGCGGCCAGCCAGCTTGGCGCCGACCGGATACTTGACCGACGCGCCATCCCACGGATCGCTCTCAAGCTGCTTCATGCCGAGCGAGATGCGCTGCGTGTCGCGGTTGATGCGGATGATCTGCACGCGCACCGTGTCGCCGATGTTGAGCATCTCGGACGGGTGGCCGACGCGCTTGTAGCTGAGGTCGGTGACGTGGAGCAGGCCGTCGATGCCGCCGAGGTCGACGAACGCACCGTAATCGGTGATGTTCTTGACCACGCCGTCGATCACCTGGCCCTCGTGCAGCGACTGGATCAGGCCCGAACGCTGCTCGGCGCGGGTTTCTTCCAGCACCGCGCGGCGCGAGACGACGATGTTGCCGCGCTTGCGGTCCATCTTGAGGATCTGGAAGGGCTGCGGGATGTCCATCAGCGGCGTGACGTCGCGCACCGGACGGATATCGACCTGCGAGCCCGGCAGGAAGGCCACGGCGCCCGACAGGTCGACCGTGAAGCCGCCCTTGACGCGGCCGAAGATGACGCCCTCGACGCGAGCCGACTTGGCGAACTCGGTTTCCAGCTTGTCCCAGGCGGCTTCGCGGCGGGCGCGGTCGCGGCTGAGCATCGCTTCGCCGTTCGCGTTCTCGACGCGGTCGACATAGACCTCGACTTCGTCGCCGACCTTCAGGTCCGCCTTCTGGCCCGGCGCCGCGAACTCGCGCAGCGGCACGCGGCCTTCCGACTTGAGGCCCACGTCGATCACGGCGAGATCGTTCTCGATGCCGGTGACGGTCCCGATGACCACGCGGCCTTCGAAGCTGTCGGCCTGACCCAGGGTCTGGTCAAGCATCGCCGCGAAATCGTCGCGGCTCGGGTTTGCCAAAGAGGCCATTAGAGTTCCTGGTTCCTGTACGTTTTTCCGGCCGGCCGGTTGGTTCCGGCGGTCTTTGACCGGCGTCGCCGCGGCGGCCGGATGCCGGTCGCGGCATTCGTCGGACGCTTGCTGCAAAGGCCTGCAATTTCATGCGAAAAAGGGCGCGTGAGGAATCGCCTCCGCGCCGGCCCCGCGAGCAATCGCTCGTCGAACCCCGCACGCATAGCCCAGATGCAAGCAATTCGCAAGCTTGCGAGGCGGCCGGCCCGGTGCCCCCGGTCAGGCGGCGACGCGTGCGTCCACCAGTTCGACCGCGCGCTGAACGGCGGCCTCGATCGACAGGAAGCTGGTGTCGAGCGGGGCGGCGTCTGCGGCCATCATCATCGGCGCGTTGGCACGCCCGGCATCCCGCTCGTCGCGTGCGCGAATGTCGGCCAGAACCTTGTCGTAGGTGACGGGCGAGCCCTGCTTCTGAAGCTCCAGGTGGCGACGGCGTGCCCGGATGGCAGGCGTCGCCTTCACGAACAGCTTGGCGTGGGCGTCGGGGGCGATCACCGTGCCGATGTCGCGACCGTCGAGGACGGCGCCGCCCGGTTGCGCCGCGAAGCGCCGCTGACGTTGGAGCAGCGCGGCGCGCACCAGCGCATGCGCGGAGACGACCGACGCGATCTGGCCGACCTCGTCGCTCCGCAGCCACGGATCCTCGAGCAGCCGATCCTCGAAGCCGCAGGCGGCGATCGCATCGGCTTCGCGCTCGGGCGTGAGCTTGTCGCGGAGCACGGTTGCGGCGACGGCACGATAGAGCAGCCCGGTGTCGAGATGGGGCAGGTTGTAGTGGCGGGAAAGCGCCCGGGCGATGGTGCCCTTACCCGACGCGGCGGGTCCGTCGACTGCAATGATCATGGGCGACCCCTTGCCGCAACCGGAGCGGTCGTCAAGCGGCGGGGCGCGGCGGGGCGCAGATCTGCCTCGCCTCGAAGCATCCGCCGTCGCTGGGCCGGCGGCAGGCAGCGGTTTTTGACAGCGCCCTTGCGCTATGGCAAGGCGCGCGCCACTTCTCGGGCACCAGTCCCGATACCCAAAATCCCACACCGAAAGGCAAGAGCGGCACATGGTGAAGCCGGAATGGGGCACGAAGCGGACGTGCCCGAAATGCGCGACGCGCTTCTATGACCTGGGCAAGGAAGATCCCGTCACCTGCATCGAATGCGGCGTGACCTGGAATCCGGAGCCGATCCTGAAGTCCAAGCAGCCGCTTCCCTTCGAAGCTGCCAAGCCCATCAGCGAGAAGGAGGCGGACAAGGACGCCGATCTCGGTGACGAGGATCTGGACATCGACGGTGAGGATGAGCCCTCGGCCGACGACGACGTCGATCTCGGCGGCGACGACGATCTGGGCGTGAACACCCAGGACGAAGACGAGGAAAACTGATCCTCGCGCCGGCCAAGGCCGGCGATTTCAAAAAAGGTGCGGCAAGCGTCGAAAAGGCGCTTGCCAAACCAAAAGGGCCCGCTTAGAGGGCGCCTTCCCCGGACACGGGGTTCCCGGAGCCGCTTCGGAAACGAACGGCAAAAACGGCGTGGGGCCGTAGCTCAGCTGGGAGAGCGTCGCAATGGCATTGCGAAGGTCAGGGGTTCGATCCCCCTCGGCTCCACCATTCTAAGTACTTGATCGGTCTAAAGTTCTCTCGGGACCCTCCGCCCGTGTGGTTGCGGTTTGTTCCAATTGGCGGATCGCACACGGATCGCAGGGCGACATGTTCGGGTAACGTTCCGATCCTCTGGCCGGTTACCCGCCGCGCCTCCGGGCGCCGAGAACCGCGGATTGGTCCGCTGACAGCGAACGCTATGTAGCGATCTCCTAACGGCTTTGCTGGGGGAAATCGGAACGGCCGCTTTGCAGCGTTCAGCTGAGGATAGCGGACCTTCGTTAGAGTTACTTGGCGCGGTGGCTACGCGCTCCGAACCTGCTTCCCGCTCCCCGCTCAAAACCCCCATTGTCACCCTCGGCATGCTGGCGGGCTCTTCCAAGTTTTCCAAAGCTGTGCTGGTGCCACGATAGCCCAATAGCGCATCCTCCAGGCTTCCGCTCCGGGCGGCCCAATTCATCGTAGACTGGAAAGACAAGACGGCTAATGGGCGGAACAACGGGGGGGACGCCATACATGATCACCATGGCCTTCGGGCCGCGCCGAAGTGCGTGACGTTCGCGATCTTCGACAGTGAGGCGAACGAGATCGTCAACGTCGAGGACATCCAGATCCCGGCCGCGTTCGAATGGCCGGTCGCGTTGAAGTACGTGCGCAGCAGCGTGCTCGACGTGTTGCGCGAGTATCGAGTCGAGCGGGCCGGAGTGCGGACCAGCGAGCCGGTTGCGAAGAGCCTGTCCGTAGAGCGCGTCCAGGTCGAGGGGGTGATCCAGGAGGCGTTCGCCAGCAGCGCGCTGGAAGGATATTTCGCCGGTCCGATCGCCGTCGGAGCATCAAGGCTGGCAGTCGACCGGGCGAGCTTCAAGCCGATGACGAAAGAGGGGCGCAACGACATGGAAGTCGACGGGTGGGAGGACATGAGCGAGGTTCGACGCGAGGCCGTGCTCTACGCGATGGGTGCCGCGAATGCTTAGACCTCATCGGCGCGCCGAGGTCGGCTTCGAATACCAGCGCGAGATCGGACAGCACGGCCAGAACAGCCACACCTATCTCGCGCGGGACCATCAGCTGGCCGCCGACATCGTTATCAAGGAGATTGCGAAGACGACGCTGGACACCGGCCGCTTCTTCGCGGAGGCGCAGGCGCTATATGCCAGCACGCACCCGAACGTGGTGCAGATCCACTATGCCTGCGAGGACGACGAGAACGTCTATGTGGCCATGCCGCTGTACCGCAACGGCTCCCTCAAGGATCTTATCTCCCGGCAGTTCCTGACGGTACGCGAGATCGTGACGATCGGCTGCCAGGTACTGGCCGGGCTCCAGCACGTTCACTCCAAGGGCCTCGTCCACTTCGACGTGAAGCCGGACAACGTGCTTCTGTCCGAGCGAGGAGAGGGCCTGCTGTCCGATTTTGGGTTGGCTAGGCCGATCGGGGCCCGCGGAATGGCCGAACAGGACCAATGGTACATCCGTACCCAGCCGCCGGAGGCGACCGGGAGATACGAGTTCCCGCGCACCTTCGACATCTATCAGGTCGGCATGCTGCTGTACCGCATGTGCTGCGGCAACGGTGAGTTCGATCGCCAGTTCGCCGCCTTCCTCCCCGGTGGTGCCTTCGACCGGAATGCGTTCAGGGTGGCCGTCGTGAACGGCCAGTTTCCCGACAGGCGCAGCTTCCCTGCGCACGTCCCCGAGCGCCTGCGCACGGTGGTGCGGAAATGCCTGCAGGTGGATCCGAACGATCGCTTCCAGTCCGCGTTGGAGGTAGCGAACGCGCTGGCCTTAATCGACGACTCGACGCTGGACTGGCGGTACTCCAAACCCGCCGGTTGCCAGCGCTGGGAAAAGAACGTAGAAGGAACAAAGTACGAGTTCGAGCTCGCCGATGCTGGTGGAACGACGTGCTACAAGACGGCGGGCGCGGGGCAGCGCAGGCGGTTCGGCGAGGGCTGCACCGCCGGCATGACCGACAGGCAGGTGAGGACATTTCTCGGAGACCACTGATGGCAAGGGTCAGGAACGATCCCGCGCGATACATCACCCGGTCGGGAAACCTTCCCCCGTTCGACCGGGACGCAGCGCCCTGCCCGAAGAAGAGCGCCGAGCGCGAGCGGAGTTACGCGGAGGCGCCGATCAGCGAGGGTTTCTACATCGATCTTCGGCGGCGGCCGCGCGACTAGCGTACGGCGGGTTCTTGGCTGGATCCGCCGCCGCGGCGAGCGGACCTGAATGGCGGCCGACGATCGAGCTTCATGAACGAAACCATCAACAGCCTGACGGACCGGATCCCTGCGTCGGGAACGACCACGACGCATGCTCACATCTTGCGAAGCGAACGCCCGGCTCGCTATGCGGCGCCGATGCGCCACCACCGCGATGTACTTGCGCTCGACGACGAGAACCTGGAGCGGTTCGTTCGCGACTGGATCGCGCAGAAGAAGTCCAGGTACGTGGAGGTGCAGCGCTTCTCCGGCTCCGGCGACCTCGGGCGGGACGTGGTTGGGTTCAGGACGGCAAGTCGCCACGAAGGGCCCTGGGACAACTACCAGTGCAAGCAATACGGGACCTTGCTGCCCGTTTCGACCGCGCTGCTCGAACTCGGCAAGATCCTTTTCCATTCGGATCAGGGCGAGTTCACGCCACCGACGGCATACGTCTTCGTCGTTCCGAAGGGGATGGGCCGCGACCTCGAAGCACTGGTGAACAAGCCCAGCAAGCTGAAGGCCGAGCTGATCGCCAGGTGGGATGCCGTCTGCGCCAAGAAGATCGTGAAGGGTCGGACGCTGGCGCTCACCGAGTCGCTTCGGGCCATGGTCGACGCCTACGACTTTTCCTGCGTCAGCCGTGTCACCGTCGACGACATCCTGGGGGACGACGACGTCCGTCCGGTGCTGCGGAAGTGGTTCAACACCGATCCCGGCGCCCCGCCCCGCGGCATCGTGCCCCCCAGCGTCGATATCCGCGAGCAGCCGTACCTCGACCAGCTTATCGACGCCTATGGGGAGCGGGCCGGATCGGCATTCTCGGATCACGACGCGGTGTCGGACCATGTCGAGTACGGACCCCATCTTCAGGAGCAGCGCACCCGCTTCTTCGAAGCTGACGCGTTCAACCGCTTCTATCGCGACAACACGCTCGAGGAGGATCTCGAAGCACTGCACGACGAGATGTATCACGGGGTCGTGGGGCCATATCGCGGCAGCCACCCGGATGCGCTCGCCCGCGTGGAGGCCGTCATGTCGCAGGCCGCGACGGTGATGCCGGCAGGCATGCTAGCGAGGCATGCTCGCGTGCCGGTGAAGCAGGGGTTCTGCCACCACTTCGCGAACGACGGGAAGTTCGTGTGGAAGAAGTAGGAGTGCCCGGCGGGTCCGGATCGGTGCCGCTGTTCAACAGCACTTTGGAAACCGGGACGAGGGCGGTTGTCGTCCTTAACGCGGCCTATACCCGGGCGCTGGACCTGGCCCGCCTGACTTGGTTCGACCATCTGGTGGTGCATACGGCCGATGCCGGCGGGCCGCCGAGTCTCCACCCCTCGCTGCCCGAGCGCTCGGGCGAGTTGCTGGTACGGAGGCGGCTGGTCGAGGATAGTCTCACCTTGATGCGGCGGGCCCACCTGGTGGAGGCCCTGGCCGACGAGAGCGGCGTGTCCTTCCGTGCTGGCGACGCGGCACCGGCGTTCGTGAACCTGATGCGCTCCGAGTATGCCCAGGTCCTGAAGGAGTGCGCGACCTGGCTCGTCGCCGAGTTCGCCGATCTGGACACGGCCGACATGGCGACCAGGATCGAGCGACAGGTCGACAGGTGGGACCTAGAGTTTCGGTCGGACGGTCAGCAGCCGGGCGGCGCGTCGTGACAATGCTCTCCCTACGTCAGCTCGCCTTCACCGGGCCCGCCACGTCGGCCGCGTCGTTGTCGTTCGGCGAAGGTCTCAATCTGCTCTACGGCGCCTCGAACACGGGCAAGTCCTTCGCCACCAAGGCGATCGACTACATGCTCGGCGGGTCCAAGGCACTGCCGGACATCGCCGAGCGTCGCCCGTTCGACCGCGCGTGGCTGGGGCTGGCCACGCCCGGCGGCGACGAGACCATCTCCCGAGCGCTGGCTGGCGGTAACTACAGGTTGCACGACGGCCTGGCGATCGGCGCTGATGCGCCCGGCTCGAATCGCGTGCTCGGCGCCCGGCACGATCCTCACGACGACAACAACATCTCCCGCCACCTGCTCGGCCTGGTCGGCCTCGACGGGCGCCGCATAGCGGTGGACGCGAACGGCAAGCGGCGATCCCTCAGCTTCCGCGACGTGGCCCGGTTCTGCATCGTCGACGAGACCACCATCCAGAGCGAGGGCTCCCCGATCCAGAGCGGGCAGGCCGTGTCTCAGACGGCCGAGCGCAGCACCTTCAAGCTGCTCCTGACGGGCATCGACGACAGCGCCATCGTCGAGGTGGCGGACAGTCGTACGTTCGCGTCATCGATGAACGCCCAGCTGGAGATGCTGGACGATATGATCGCCGCCATCGATGCGGAGATCGAGGCCGACTTTGGCACGACCGAAGACCTTGCCGATCAGGAACGGCGGCTCGACGACAGCTTCGCGGAGGCACAGGCCGATCTCGACGCCGCGCAGGGCTCGATAAGGGAACTGCTGGACCGCAAGCGACAGCTCGGTATCGAGCTCTCGGTGGCTGCAGGTCGGCTCGACGAGATCGACCTCAGCCTCGGTCGGTTTGACCAGCTGGACGGCGTCTATGTGTCGGACATCCAGCGGCTTGAAGCTCTGGAGGAGGCCGGCTTCCTGTTCTCCCTCGGCGGAGACCGGGACTGCCCCCTCTGCGGCGCGGCGCCCGAAGCCCAGCACCATCATCAGGACATTGGCGACGTGGAGCGGGTACGAGGTGTCCGTCGTCAGAACATTCGGCACAACTCGCGGCGTAGATTAGCGGAGTGCGGACCTCGTCAGGGGGTTGATGTTAGGCGGCGAACTTGCGGTGCTGCAAGCGCCGATGTTCGATGGTCTGTCGCTTGATCCTTTCGCGCAGTTTGATGATTGCCGGAGCCCTGCCGAAGTAGGCGTCGGCAGG
>NZ_JAKRNR010000070.1:0-4696 GCF_022346685.1 Sphingomonas sp. ACRSK
CTCAACCTCACGCAGCTTCCCGATAATCTCCTCGGGCTTGTGCTTCTTCGAAGGCATTCGTCGTCCCTTCCTTGATCCAGACTGTCATAGTCGATGGACCACTCAGAAGGGGGCAGCTCAGATCTTCACGTCAGCATACCCGAACCTATCGATCCGCTCGGGCTCAGGCCCAGGCCCAGGCCGCGCTACCGAGAATAATGCTCATCCTCGAAATGCTATTACGTGCGGGACAGGCCAGCCGAACCCGTCTTTTTCAACAGCCACGGACGGTTGTGACACCATGGCTCACCGGTTTGCTGGCTTGCAAGAAGCCGGCGCGAACGCTTCCAAAATGCGGCACTCGGACATGGTGCCGCCCCGGCAGGAGGTCAGCAGCGCAGCCAGCTCGCGCCGGAGCGCGGCGAGGTCCGCGATCTTGCGGTCTATATCGGCCAGATGCCCGCTCGTGAGTTCATCGACCGAGCCGCAGTCGCGGCCAGGCTCACTTGCCAGATCAAGCAATGCGCGCACTTGGTCGAGCGGGAACCCGAGGTCGCGGGCGCGCCGAATGAACGTTAATCGGGATAGATCGTGAGCTGTGTAGGAGCGATAGTTGCCATCCGTCCGCACAGGAGGGTCGATCAAACCTACCTTTTCGTACCAGCGGACCGTTTCGACCTTGGTGGCCGCGGCCTTGGCGAGCTTCCCGATCGTGAGCACTTCGACCATCACTTGACCCTGTAGTGACTACAGGGACTAGATAGGTGGCCATGACGATTCGGTCGAGGTGACGATCATGGCGTGCAACTCCTGCCCTTCCGAGAAGCGGTCGGCGAATGACGGGCCCGCGTGGAGGCGCGTGCTTTGGATCGCGCTCGCCATCAACGCGGGCATGTTCGCGGTCGAGATCGTCGCCGGCATCACTGGCGGCTCGAAGGCGCTGCAAGCCGACGCGCTCGATTTCTTCGGAGATGCCGCCAACTATGCCATCAGCTTGGGCGTCGCAGGCATGGCGTTGACGTGGCGCGCGCGAGCCGCGTTGCTCAAAGGCGCAACACTGGCGGTGTTGGGGATTTACGTCCTGATCGCCACCGCATGGGCAGTGCTTCACGGCGATGTGCCGCAGGCCGGGATCATGGGTGCGATCGGCGTCGCGGCCTTGATTGCGAACGTGATCGTCGCGGTGATGCTGTTCCGGTTCAGGGGCGGCGACGCGAACATGCGATCGGTGTGGATATGCTCGCGCAACGACGCGATCGGCAACGTCGCCGTCGTTGCAGCGGCAGCGGGCGTGTTCGGCACCGGCACGGCATGGCCGGACCTTATCGTCGCGACATTGATGGCCGGGCTTGGTTTGTGGGGCGGCGCGCAGATCGTGCAGCAGGCACGGCGCGAGCTGGCGACCACCCAAGCAGCCCCTATGGTCGCGGCGGAGTAAATCCATGCAAATCGCTTTGACCCGCCACTTCCTGATCGGCACGGCCGCCCTGATCGCAGCGTTGCCCGGCCATGCCGTCAACGCTCAGGATGCACCCACGCCGCAGGCGCAGCCCGCCCCTGAAGCGGAGGAGGAAGGCGAAGATATCGTCGTTCAGGCGACGCGCTCCGGTCGCCGGGTGCAGGACGAACCGATCCGGGTGGAAGTGATCGACCGTGAGGAGATCGAGGAGAAGATCCTCATGGCCCCCAGCAATATCTCAATGGTCGTCGCCGAGACGGGGGGCTTGCGCGTGCAGGTTACATCGCCCGCGATCGGCGCGGCGAACGTGCGCGTGCGCGGGTTGGAGGGCCGCTATACCCAGCTCCTGGCAGACGGTCTTCCGCTCTTTGGTGGGCAGGCGTCCTCCCTTGGGCTGTTGCAGATACCCCCTACCGACCTGGGGCGGGTGGAGGTCATCAAGGGCGCTGCATCCGCGCTCTATGGCCCTTCCGCGCTGGGTGGCGTCATCAACCTTGTCTCGCGTCGTCCCGGCGATGCGCCCGAAGCCGAGTTCCTGTTGAACGCGACGACTCGCAACGGCCAGGATGCGACCGGCTATGCTGCGGCACCGCTCGGGAATGGGTTCAGCGGCTCAATCACGGGCGGCGCGCATCGGCAGCGCCGGCAGGACTTGAATGACGATGGGTGGGCGGACATGCCCGGCTTCGACCGATACACGGTGCGCCCCCGGCTGTTCTGGGAAGGGTCGGACGGAGCCAGTGTGTTCGCCACGGTGGGCGCGATGACTGAGGACCGCGACGGCGGAACCCTACCCGGCCGCGTCGTGCCCGATGGTCGTCCTTACCGACAGGATCAAGATACGACGCGCCTAGACGCAGGCCTTGTGGCCGAGCTGCCCGTTGACGGGCTGGGGACGGTGCGCGTGCGCGCGTCGGGCATGACGCAGGATCACCGGCACCGGTTCGGCGATGTGATCGAGGACGACCGGCACCGCACCGCGTTCGGCGAGGCGTCGATTGCCGACAAGGCGGGCGGAACGAGCTGGGTCGCGGGCATCGCGTTCCAGGTCGATGATTATCGGTCCGAGACGTTCCCGACGTTCGACTACAGCTATACGGCTCCGGGAGTGTTCGGGCAGATCGAGCATGACGTGACCCGCGACGTGACTATCGCCGGCAGCGCCCGCGCCGACTTCCACAGCGACTATGGCACCCGGCTCAGCCCACGCGTGTCGCTGCTTTACCGGCCTGATCGCTGGACCGTCCGTGCGTCGGTCGGGCGCGGGTTTTTTGCGCCCACCCCGTTCGTGGACGAGATTGAGGACGCGGGACTTTCGCGGCTGGAGCCGCTTGGCGGGTTGAAGGCTGAGGTCGCCGACACCGCTTCGCTCGATGTGGGCTACACCCGCGGCCGAACCGAGGTGAATGCTTCGCTGTTCGCGTCTCGCGTCGATAATGCCTTGCGGCTTGATCCGACCGGGCCAGCGAGCGTCCGCTTGGTGTCGGTGGACGGCATGACGCGCGCGCGCGGCGTCGAGCTGCTGGTTCGGCAGCGTTTAAACGATTTCAGCGTGACGGGCAGCTACGTCCATGTCCACGCGACCGAACCCGACCCGATCGGCCAGGGACGCCGCAGCGTCGAGCGCACCCCGCGCGACACGGCGGGCGTGGTGGCCGTCTGGGAGAAGGAGGGCAAAGGCCGGCTCGGCTTCGAGGCCTACTACACTGGCCGGCAGCGACTTGAGGACAACCCCTATCGGGAACGCAGCCGTCCTTACGTCGAACTCGGCGTGTTGGGCGAGATCGTGCTCGGCCGCGCTAGGCTGTTCCTCAATGCCGAGAACATCCTCGGCATCCGGCAGACCAAATACGATCCGATCCTACGCCCCACCCGAGCGCCCGATGGTCGCTGGACGGTCGATGTGTGGGCACCCACCGAGGGGTTCGTGCTGAATGGTGGAGTCCGGTTCCGCTTTGGCGGTAGCTGACAAATACAACGCCGGTGTCACAACCGGTCGGTTCTGACGGGTATGGTTGGGCTACGGCTATCCACGTGCCCGCCGGTGTCAGAGATCAGTGTCAGAACTCGCCGGCCATGGTGGCCGGCGGACGGCGCTGGAATGGCCTGAGGTGTGCCACGTGGCACACCAGTGGATGCACGCTTGCGTGCAGCGCGTCTTGCTGGCGCCGCATCCCTCCCCCGGAGGCCGTTCGGCGCGGGGAACACCAAGGGCGGCTGCCCTTTCGTTCCCGAACGACAATCGTGCCCCCCGTGTAATCCGCCAACCGCAGTACCCGACGCCTTGTAGGCGTCGACCGCGCTAGGCGGCTCGCCCGCGCCAGGGGCAAGATTCTCGCCCTCCCTCCCCATCCCGTTCCTCGCCGGAAAGGCAGAGCCGGTTGCTGTTGCGACCGGCTTGCAGCCTCGAAGGAAAGGAAGAAATCATGGGACGGATCACCGACACCCGGGCTGACATTTATCAGGAGATCACCGACCAGATGATTGCCATGATCGAGGCGGGCACCCGGCCTTGGTCGAAGTCGTGGAACGGTAGCACCGCGCCCAATATCCCGCTCCGCTCAACCGGCGTTCCCTATCGCGGCATCAACGTCCTGACCTTGTGGGTCGCATCCATGACGAAGGGCTATGCCTCCCCGCATTGGCTCACCTTCAAGCAGGCACTCGCGCTCGGCGGTTGCGTCCGCAAGGGCGAGAAGGGCTCCACGGTAGTCTATGCCAACAAGATCGAGGTGGACGACGGCAAGGGCGATCAGGGGAGCGACGAGGGCAAGCGTCAGGTCGCGTTCCTCAAGCGCTACACCGTCTTCAATGCCGAGCAGATCGACGGCATCGAGGCGAAATACCCGGCCCCTCCCCCGATCATCACCGCCACCAATCCAGACGAGCGCGACGCCGAGCTGGACACCCTCTTTTCCCGCGTGCCCGTCACCGTGCGGCATCACGGGTCGCAGCCCTACTATCAGCCAAGCGGCGATCACGTCGTCATGCCGGCCTTTGCCGACTTCCACGCCAGCGATGCCTATTATTCGACCCTCGCGCACGAGCTTTGCCACGCAACAGGCCATGTCGACCGGCTCGCCCGTCCCACGCTCATGTCCACCAAGCGCGAGGACTATGCCCGTGAGGAACTGGTCGCCTTATCTGGACAGTCTGCACCGTGCCTGTCGCTTCATTGAACGGTATGATCCGGGCACGACGCAGGGGGTCATCAGGCCGGATGAAGCGCTATCCATAAGCTGGCGTAGTCCGGCCTGA